>CAYNMY010000414.1:0-2676 GCA_964398275.1 uncultured Armatimonadia bacterium
CGCACCTGGGCGCCGTTGCAGATACCCAGTACGGGCTTGCCGTGCTCGGTCACTTGCTCGAACATGGTGGCAACAATGGGCTCTTTCGTGGCAATAACTCCGGAACGGACGCGGTCCTGGTAAGAGAAGCCGCCGCCGATGATGTAACCGTCGTATGCGACCAACGCCGCCGGATCACGATTCCAGCGGAATACATCACAGGCTATGCCAGCGGCTTCTGCGGCCCGTTTGGTTTCCCATTCGCAGTTGGAGCCGGGGAACTGAATCAGCGCGACACGGGGCTGGGTTGCGGCTTGTTCGGGCATTGGTAGTACTCCTTCCTGATGAGCCAGGGCACCTGGCCAAATTATACTGGAATAGCGTACAGCGGGCAACCTTTTGGGGGAGATTAGGTTTGGTGGCGGGCAAATGGGGGAATTGATATAGCATAGGATTGAATGAAACAGTTGACTTAGCTGGCCGGTAGGTCTAGAATCTGAAGAAGCCACTGCAGCAATTGACATCTCAACAGTAGAGCCAGAATCCGATGAACAAGATGAAACAGGCCAGATCGATCCCGTTTGTACGGGCAGGCTTCGGCTTGCTGCTTGGCGTGGTATTGGTGACAAGCAGCGGGGTGCCGGGTGCCGTCGGGGCTGGGTTGTTCGCAGTCACGCGCACGGAGTTGCCTGCAGATGTGGATGCGGGGTTGCTGGGACCGGGCTACCGGCTCAGTCCCGGCGATGTGCTACAAATAGATGTCTTTGGTGACGCCGCGATGTCCGGGTTGTACACCGTAGGCCCCGCGGGCACCATCACCATGCCGCAGCTCGGCCAGGTGCACGTGCGCAATATGACCATGGCCGAGGCCCGCGAGCACCTCACCGAGCGGCTGGGCGAACTGCTGCGCATCCCCTATCTTGTACTGAGCATCCGCGAGATCGAATCGGTGCGCAAGATATATGTGTCCGGTTACGTGGTCGCCAAGGGGCCGCAGACTCTGCCGTTCGGCGCTACCGTCGTGGACGCTGTCATCGGAGCGGGCCTTACCGACCTCGCGGATCTGCGGCGCGTACGCGTCACTCATCCGGGCGAGCAGCCCAAGACACTCGACCTCAGCGGCATACGCACTGACCAGCCCATTGATGTGACCGAGCGGGTGCAGTACGGCGACATCATCTATGTGCCCAAGGTCCGCGACCGAATCGCGGTACTGGGCTTTGTGGAGGAGCCGACCACTGTTTACCTGCCGGTGGGGCAGGAGATCCGGGTTCTGGAGGCGATTACCCAACTGGCCGGTGGGCTGGCGGCAGGCGCGGATACCTCAACGGCACTGCTGATCCACAAAGACCAGCAAAGTGAGGTCATCAACCTGCACCGGCTGATCAGGGAGGGTGACGTCGCCGAAAACAAAGTGCTGCGCGCCGGGGATGTCATCGTGATAAATGAAGCCGACACCATATCAGTTGTGGGGGAAGGGACGAGCCCCTCAACTTTCCGCAGCCCCGAGCCGGTGACCGCGTTGGAGGTGCTGGCCCAAGCCGAGGGATTCAGCGCCCGAGCTGACTTAGCGGCGGCGCGGGTCTATTCGAAGGATGGCCAAACGCGACCAATTGACCTCGAGGCGCTGTGGAAAAAAGGCGACATGTCGCAGAATATCGAGATCTACCCCGGCGACGTGCTAGTGATCCCGGAAAGAGAGCCGGAGACGATCCTGATCGTGGGAGCGGTTGGCAAGCCGCAGGTCTTGAGTATAGCTGATGTCAAAGAACGTGATGTGCTGCGGGTGGTGATGTTGGCCGGGGCTACTCCGACCGCGGATTTGCGCCGGGTGACCATCTACCGCGAGGACAAGCCGCTGATGATAGATGTGCAGGTTATGATGGATGAGGGCCAATTGGCGGCGAATATTGATGTCGAGCCGGGCGATATCCTGATGGTTCCGGAAAAAGAAACCCTGTACGTGCTAGGTGCAGTTGGCATGCAGGGCAAGTTCCCGTGGGAGCCGAACCTGACAGTGCTCGAGGTCATCGCCCGCAGTGGCGGTCTCAGCGAAGCCGCTAGGACCGACGAGGTGCACATCCTGCGCCATGGCGAGGGCAAAGAGTGGGCTCACGTCGTCGTTTCGATCGGCGAGTACCGCAGGGGCGTTGGGCCTGATGAGGCGATTCTGCAGATTGGTGATATCGTCTACGTGCCGCCGAAGAAGGTGCGCAAGCCGATTCTCGAACAGATCCGCGACCTGCTGTGGCTACCCGCGCTTTTCGGCATGTTCGACTAGGGCCAGGTTACTGGGCGAGGCGGGCGAGCAGTTGCGTCATCTGGGATAGGCCGTGGCGGTCGAATAGACTCTCGTAGTCGGCAATCACCAGTCGCTGAGCGCCCAGGCTGGTGGCCAGGCGGTGGTAGTCGCCGAGGCTCTGCGGATCGTCCAGGTCGCTGGCTAGCCACACCCACAGTTGTTTCCCCCTGGCAGCTACCGCTGAAGCAGCATCGCTATAAAGCGCACTGCTGCCTGCTTGGAAATCGGCATTTCCCTCGAGGACCAACAGCGATACCGCATCCACCGCGGCGCTGTCGGCCAGCAAGCCCCAGTCGGCGGCCCCGCTGTAGCGGGCAGTGGGGGAGCTGAGCGGCGGGGGCATCACAATCGAGTGCAGGCGCCGGTCCACCGCCTGGATGGCTGCGCGAGCGGCT
>CAYNMY010000415.1:0-2671 GCA_964398275.1 uncultured Armatimonadia bacterium
TGATGGTGCCCGCCTCCGTGCAGAGGAAGGCGAGGTAGACGTTGGCGGAATCGTGGAGCATCTTGATGCGAGTAGGCACATCCGCGGGGAAGCCGAAGTTGTCGGGGGGCAGCCTGCCCTTGAGGCTGCCGCGAATGAGGTAGGTTTCTTCGGCCTGCTGCCAGGCGAGATCGTTGAGATCGAAGGAAGGGGCGTCGGCGATGCGGGCGACGGTGTAGGTGGGAACGTGGTCAAGCCATTTGTGTGCGGTGCGCGCCAGCACCAGGAAGGCCGACATGCCCTGGTAAACCGACGAGCTGGGGTCGAAGATCTCGAAAGAATCGGTCATCCACTGCACGCGGCGGCGGTAGAGATTCTCGTCAGGCGAGTCGCCGGCGGCAGGAGCATCGCCCAAGCGGACCTGCATGGTGCCCTCTTCAGGAGCCGCGTCGCAGTAGAAGTAGCAAAGCTCGGAAGCATTGGCAGCGAGTACCGGCAGCCACGCGGTCACCCGGTCACTGACGTCCTCGCCGTCGGGCACATCTGGCGAATAGAGTGTGGCCTGGCCATCAGCCGAGGCAACGAGCTTCATGCCCTGGGCGAGTTCACCACGGTAGGCCAGCCCCCGGTCCCTGTACTGGATCTGGGGATTGAGCCAGACGCCGGCGGTAGGGCTCAGCGTGATTTGGTAGCTGTGCTGCTGGTTAGTCGGATTGCGCACTATCCACGCGGCGTCGGGGCGCAATTCCCAGGAGCGACGCGGGGGGAGGCTAACGGCGGCCTGGGCCTGGAGCAGGTAGCTCTCGAGATGCCCGATAACCTCGGGGGTATAGGTCTGGCCGTAGATGTGCACGGGGGTGTAATCGTGGTCGGCTAGGCCGGGCCAGACGACGTTTTCGTAGCGGTCAATGAGCAGACGGTAGAAATCGGTCATCGGCTGGGCAGCGGGGCCAAAGAAGTGCTCACAGTAGTCGGCGAGGTAGGCGTCAATATCCAGGTCGGGATTCCATAGCAGCTTCATCCAGACCGAGATCATGAAGTGATCACGCGAGAGGGCATTGCCGCCGGTGCAGTTATACTCGCCGCTGATGATCTCGCGGGTCTCCTGGAGCCAGCGCTGCTTATAGTAGGGGAAGATAACCGGCGCAGCCGTGGCCTGATCCTGATAGCAGTAGTAGTCAAAGATGTAGAGGCGGCTGCGGTCGTTGCCTACCTTGGCACTCCACTGCTTCAGCATATCGAGGTTCTTCTGGTGCGCGCGGGGCTGCTTGCCCACGTACTGGCGGGGCCAGTGTGTAGCCATCATGACGGCCACGTTATCGGGCAACTCGAAGTCGGGCGGGTAGTAGTGGCGAGCGTAGGCCAGCGTCGCTACGCGCTTCTCCGGCCACCGTTGCTTGACCTCCAGCGCCGCACGGCGGACGAAGTCCCACCACAGGTCGGAATGGCGCTGGAGAATGCCCCCGGGGCGCCTCAGGGCCTGACAGCGGTCACAGGCGCAGTCACCGTAGTTGTCGTTGGGCTCGAGGTAGACGTACTTCTCGGTGGGCGGCTCCCAATCGCCGCGCCATTCGCCGGTAGCGAAGTAATGCTCCCAATTGGAGAGATGCTCGGCGAGCACGCCCGGCTCGGAGTAACACAGTCGCTTGAAGTCGCGCGTGCCATCCTGCTTAAGCAGGAAATATTCGGGATGCGTATCCTGGAAGCGCCTGGGCCAGCTTGTACCATGCTGGGTGTGGCTAACCATGAACATATTCGCCCGTCCCGAGAGCATGGCGGGTTTGAAGCCGTAGTGCCAGGCCCAGCCGTTCTGCCGGTGGGGGAAGACGGGGGCCTCCCGGTATTCAAGGGGCGTTGCCACTGCGAGGTCCGTCTCCTGGGGAATGCACGTACCCAGTTCGGTGACCGCGCGCCATTCCTCGTTCTTGGGAGAATCCGGCGTGGAGATCTCGTGTCCGAAATAGAAGCGGAAGTCGAGGAATCGCTCCAGGAAGATGTAGACTGCGTTGTGCGTGCCCCGGTCCAGTTCGAAGCTGCGGTTATTAGTGCCGGGCGCAGCAACCTCACCGATGATGGCGAGGCCGCGCGGGAAGCTCTTGATGAGAAGACCCTCGGGCTCGGTGGGCGGGGTGAGCTCATGCTGCTCGGAGAGCGCGCTGCGCCCGACGAGGATGAGAGTGCCGTCGGCGGGCACGTCGGCGACCGTCACGATCGGCAGTCGCGCGCCGCTGGCCTTCTCCAGGTACTTCTGGAGCTCCTCGGCGGCGATCATCACCGTGCCTATCTTAGTGCTGCGGGGGCCGGCGACCATTTGCAGCGAATCATCCACGACGATCGTGGCGCGGGGTTGGCCGTTTTCTGTCAGTAGCAACTGGCCAGCCTCACAGAGAGATGCGGGCAGACAAACCATCAGAGCCAGAGCTGGGATAGCCAGCATGTTACGTAGCGTGCACATGTTCTACCTTTCATTGCCCATATGAGGCCAACAATACGAGTGTAATTTGGCCCCTTTTTCGGTTGACTTACGGCACAGCACCAGGTTGTGCTATCGCCGCTCTTGCCAGGTTCGACGTTACGCCTTCCTTCTCCTGCTGTGCACTTACTGGGCCCAGCCGTCGTAGCCCTCCGCCAGGGGCACTCTACCCGGCGCGGGCCCGTCCAGTCACAGTATGGCGCTGCTTGTGCTGCCGGC
>CAYNMY010000416.1:0-2664 GCA_964398275.1 uncultured Armatimonadia bacterium
CTTCGGAATTCTGGAGGTCGGGGCGATGGGGGTCTTCGAATATCAACAGCTCCGGCGCAGCCGCCTTGATAGGCCTGGCCCAGGTGAGAATGCGGCGTTCGGGCTCCGTGCTGGCTGGTTCGTCCACGAGCAGGATGGCAATCTGCCTGGGGTCAATACCCATCTCGCGGGCGTGATCAGCCCAGGCGCGCATCGTTGCCCCTACCCGCTGGTTGAATTCTGGGGTACCCATATTCGCTCCCGCAAAGCTCTCACGCACGTTGGCAAAGACCATGTAGTATTTGGCCTCGGGAAATGATGCGACCCAGGCGTCGAAGGCCGAGAAGTCGGGCAGCCTGGTCAGATTGCCCGCAGCGTCGAAGTCGCTTGCCTTGGGTTTGGGGAATAACGTAGAGCTGGCCCACGGCGCATCGTAGTTATACGACCGCATGTGGGCTATTGCCGCCGGGAGATTGCCAGGGCTGAGGTCGTAGAGGCCCTTGCCATGCGCGTAGTCCCACATCGTTAGCGTGAGCGTGGGCTTGTCGGGAAAGCGCAGCGGCTCGACCACCAGGCGCAGCGGGCTGCGGAGCTGTTGGTATTGGCCCTCGATGTCAACGATGACGTATCCCCGGTAGCGGCCGGGGGCGGGCATATCACCGGGGTGAAAGCTTATCCAGAGTTGCTGCGAGACCCCGGGAGGGAGGGTGATGCGCCAACCGTTGTCGTCGCGTGGAATATCAGGTAGTGCCGCAGCGTCCCAGAAGCCTGCTTGCATCGCGACGTAAACAACCGGTCGCACGGTTATGTATTCGGGCGCTGCGCCGCCGGGCAGGCCCGAGAAGGATACTGTGGCAGCCCGGGGCTCGTCAGTGAAGTTGACAACATTCACCGTCGCGGCACGCGTTTCACCGGCCATCAGCCGGACCGAGAGCGTGGGTGGCCTTGGCGGCGCTTGAGCGGGCACATCCCACGGCCCGAGTTGCTCCCAACGATCGTTGTGCCACAGGAATAGGGACGGGAACCCCTGCTCGCGGCGCCATTGGGCGACAAGCTCGCCGAGGTGGGCATGATTGTCGTTGAGCGGATATATTGCCCGGTAGTCGGCGCCCGGCTCCTCAACTATATCTTTGTTAGCTTCTGCGAGGGTGCACAACTGATCATCCAATTGCTTGGCCGCCTCTGAGGCAGATTCAACCAGGCTCGATGATATCTCCGCTTGCGCCTGAGAGATATCTTTGGCGATCCGGCTATGGATGCCCAGCGCGGTTGGGTGTCCGGCAAAGAACTCTTTCAGATCGTCGATCACCGGCCCGGCCAGGGGTGCCGCCAACAGCTCTTCAGATCCGCGATAAATCTCGATCTCATCGCAGAAGGTATAGATGCCCCCGGCGACCACGCCCAGGGATACGAAGCGCCCGTGGGTGCGCAACTGGTCGGTGACGAAGCGGTGCCGCTGGTAGCCCGAGGGCTCCGGAATCCCGTAGCCAGAAGAAAGCGCAAGAAGATCGCCCACGAAGTGGAATGCTTCGCCGTCATCACTGGTCAACATCAGGACTGCCTGCGGCCAGGTCACGTACGCTGCGCCTCCTGCGGTGCTGAACGTCAGGCCGGCGATGGGCGCGACTTCCCCCAGGTCAATGGTGATGAGAACCAGAGGCCGATTGGACCAACCGACGCAGCCGCGCTGTTGCCAGAAGTTGCCGGGTGGCTGCGTATACTCCCCGTCGGTGAGCTGCTCGCTGTCGCCCGGGTCGGTGCAGTACCTGTAGTTGGGCCTGGGATCGAGCGTGTAGGACTTACCCAGGGCGAGGTTCGGGCCCGGTGGTGTGAAGGCCTCCGGGGTCTGGCCACGGGCGACCTGGGCAGCTACCAGCGATGCCGCAATGATGATAGCGATTGCAGCAAGCTTGACCTGGGGCAGACCGGCGTACTGGAGGGTTCTCATGGTAGCATCTCCTTGCGCTGGGCGAATCTGCGCCGAGAACGGGTTTCCCGTGGGAATGTGGCCGCTTAACGAGGGTGGTCGGGGCGGCCGGATTCGAACCGGCGACCTCTCGGCCCCGAACCGAGCGCTCTGACCAAACTGAGCCACGCCCCGACCAGGTAGTGTGAGTATAGCCCCCGAGTCGGCGTCCGTCAAGACGGGGCGGTGGGCGACGGGCGGTTCCTTTGACTTTTGGACGTGTCTAGTGTAAACTTTCCACCGTGGTGTTGACCATTCTGCAGCGATTTGCTGGCTAGACGGAGGTTAGAGGAGTTGATATCTGCTGGTGATTTGAAGCCGGGCCGGACCATTGATCTGGAAGGGCGCGTGCTGGTGGTGATCTCGGCGGATAACTTCCAGCCGGTGGGCCGCGGCCGCGGCCTGGTCCGCACCAGGCTCAAGGATGTGGAAAGCGGCGGTGTGTTCGAAAAGGTTTTCCGGAGCGACCAGAAGGTCGAGACCGCTCACGTTGACCGGCGCGAACACCAGTACCTGTACACCGATGGCGACGGCTACTACTTTATGGACACGGATTCTTTCGAGCAGATTCAATTATCTGCTGAGGATCTGGGGGAGCAGCGCCTCTGGCTCAAGGAAGGTGAAGCCGTCACCATCACCAGCTACGACGGCAAGATTATCGGCATCGAGCCGCCCAAGGCGGTAGAGCGCCGTGTGATCCAGACGGACCCCGGCGTGAA
>CAYNMY010000417.1:0-2659 GCA_964398275.1 uncultured Armatimonadia bacterium
AAGGGCTACGCGGTGCGCGCGGGTATGCTGGCCTCCACGGGCGAATACCGCCTGTTTATGGACGCTGATGGCAGCATGGCAGTTGAGCAGGTCCTCGGTTTTCTCGAGGCTCTCCAGCAGAACGACGCCCAGGTAGCTATCGCCTCGCGCTACCACCAAGACAGCCGGAATCTGGGAGAAGAATCTGTGCTGCGCGGCGCCGTCAGCCGCCTCGGCCGGCTATTCATTCGCCTGACCACGCTGCCCGGAATCAGCGACAGCCAGTGTGGCTTCAAGCTCTTTACCGCAGCCGCGGCGGCGGCGCTGTTCCCCGATCTGGTCACAACCCGATGGGGCTTTGACGTAGAGATCCTGGCGCGGGCGCGAGCGCAGGGCCTGAGGGTAGTAGAGGTTCCTGTCAGGTGGCAGCATGTGGCCGGAACCACGCTGGCCCCGTGGCGGGCGGCGCCCTCGGTCCTGGCCACCACGATTCAGGTCGCCTGGCGTTACCACACCGGGCAATACCGCCTCAATGCTACTGGTGATTGAACTATGCCCAAGATCATTGATACCCACAACCACATCTTCCCGGACAAAGTGGTAGACAAGGCCATGGCGGCGCTGGAAGCCGCCTACGGGGCCCGGCCGATCACACGCCCAACCGTCGAGGAGCTGCTCCGGCACATGGATGCTACTGGCGTGGACGCTGCTGTGCTCTGCTCGGTGGCCACGCGCCCCGACCAGGTCGGCTCGATCAACCGCTGGGCAGCCGGGCTGGCCAGCGAGCGGCTGATTCCCTTCGGGGCTTTGCACCCTGCGGACCCCGGCTGTGATGAGCAGATCCAGTTCCTGCTCGGCGAGGGCATCCGGGGCGTCAAGCTCCAGCCCCATTTCCAGGAGTTTGAGCTCCTCGCGCCGGGAACGCTGAACATCCTGGAGAAGCTGGCCGGCCAGTTGATTGTCCTGCTGCACGCCGGCCAGGAGATCCAGCCCATCGAACGAGTAGAGCCTACACCCGAGCGGCTGCTGAAGCTTCATCAGACGCTGCCCGAGCTTCAGCTCATCGTCGCCCACCTCGGCGGCTACCAGATGTGGGAGGACGTCGAGGAGCTGTTGGTCGGCCAGGACCTGTATATGGACCTCTCGTTCACGTTCGACAAGACCAGCGACGAGCAGATTGCCAGAATTATCCGCAATCACGGCCCCGAGCGCATATTGTTTGCCTCTGATTTCCCCTGGGCGTCGCCGGCGGAGGGGCTGGCCGGCCTCGACCGCCTGGACCTCACTGCTCAGGAGCGCGAGATGATCCTGGGCGGCAATGCGACCCGACTGTTGAAACTATAACTGAGCTGCGAGGAACCAACTGTAAGATGACTTCCAAAGAGCGCGTGATAGCCACTCTCCAATTCCAGGAGCCTGACCGAGTTCCCCTCGGCGAATTCGCGGTTGACTTCGATACCGTCGAGAAGATTATCGGCCACGAGACGTACTACCGGGCGAAGGCCCGCTCGCAGATCGCCTTCTGGGAGGGCCGCCACGACGAGGTGGCCGAGAGCTGGCGCAAGGACCATATCGAGCTGCATAAGAAGCTGGAACTGGACATCGTCACCTTCGGGATGGCCAGCTACGGTATTCCCTTACCCACTGACGATCCGCCGCCGAAGCAGATTGCCGAGGGCACGTGGGAAGACGAGCACGGGCGGATCTACAAGTACTCGAGCGTCACCGCAGATATCACCTGCGTCAAGGACCCCGTCGCCGAGCAGAGACAGTTCACCGTGGCCGACTTCGAGGCCGAGCCTCAGCCGCCCGCGTATGACCCGCGCACCTTCGAAATCAGGGACGCCCTCATCAACGAGCTCGGCGACGAGCTGTTCATCGCCGGCCCCTCCGGCGGCGAGCTGGGGATGATGTTCGTCGGCGGGATGGAGCGGGGCATGCTGATGCTCATCGAGCAGCCGGAGGTCGTCAAAGCGGCGGTTGCTCAGGCGGTCAAGCGGCAGAATCTGGTGGATGAGATCATCATCCACCCTCAACAGGATGGCGTGATGTGGGGCAACGACTTCGGCTACAAGACCGGCCCCTTCATCAGCCCGGCGATGTTCGCCGAATTCTACCTGGAGGGCAATAAGCAGCGAGTTGGGCGCATGCACGACAGAGGCCTGTGGGTGATGAAGCACTGCTGCGGCAACGTCAATTCCCTGATGGACTACTTCATCGAAGTGGGCTACGACTGTTACCAGGCAATCCAGGGCTCCGCGGATATGGACATCTGCAAGCTAAAGCAGAGCCACGGTGACAGGATTGCGCTGTGGGGCGGGGTCGCGGTGGAGAATCTGGCCGGAGGGACACCCGAGCAAGTCCGCGAGGACGTGCGCCGGGCGATGCAGTGTGCCAAACCCGGCGGCGGATTCATCCTCGGCTCCAGCCACAGCATCGCCGTGGGCACCAGGTACGATAACTTTATGGCCATGCTCGACGAATACCACAAGCTGGCTGATTACTGAGACTCGTACCTGCATTGTGGGAGCGGCACCCTTGCCGCGACTCTATCGGGCCAGGGATGACCCTTCTACGGAAATGCTTGGTACAACGGCCCCCACCCGCCTGTAGGCGGGCCGGCCTCGCTGCGCTCGACACGGCCCCTCCAACGGCGTAACACAATGGTACAATAAGGTTT
>CAYNMY010000418.1:0-2656 GCA_964398275.1 uncultured Armatimonadia bacterium
GCTGATTGCTATCGGCTCCGGGCATTTCCTGGGCAAGGGCCTCTTCCAGGGCACCCAGAGCCGACTCGCCTTTATTCCCCACCAGGAAAAGGACTTCATTTTCACCGTGGTCGGCGAAGAATGGGGATTCGTGGGCTCAGTGGCGCTGTTGGCCCTGCTGGCGATGCTGCTGTGGCGCGCCCTGCTGATATCGTGGCGGGCGAAAGACACCCTCGGCCGGCTGCTGGCCGCCGGCATCGCGGCGATGTTCCTCATACATATAGCCGCCAATATCGGTATGCAACTGGGCATGGCGCCGGTCAAAGGCATGACGCTGCCCTTCGTCAGCTACGGCGGCAGCAGTATAGTGATAAACTTCGCGGCGGTCGGCATTCTCCAGAGCATTAACATGCGCCAACGCAAGATCGCCTTCTAGCCGGATAGGATACTACCGAGAGAATGACCGAGGATAAGCAGCCAGAAGAACAGGTGATCGGATGGGACGGCGTCACTGTCCAGGTGCCGGCGGACTGGTCGCTGGCCTCGGTGACGGCCGATGAGAAGGACGGCTACCTGCGCGCCGACGACGGGGATATGCCTCGCCTGGAAATCAAGTGGGCCAGTACGCCGGGATTCGTGAACCTGACCGACACGATTGACAAATACCTGGCTACTATTGCGAAGCGGGCCCAGCGGGATAAGCAGGAGCTGACGGTTGACCGCCAGGCCCAAGTCATCAGCAAGCGCAAGATGCACAAAGAGAGCCTGGACACTTTTGCGTGGCGGGCCGGTCAGCAGGCTTACAGCGCAGTCTGGGTCTGCAAGCAATGCGATCGCACCGTCATTGCCCAGGTTCTGGGCCCGCTCGACGACCCCAAGCTGCTGGCCACCGCCCAGCAGGTGCTCAGCACGATCAAGGACCACCCCACCGACGGCTGGGTGACCTGGGCCGCGTACGGTTTCCTCTGCCGGATACCCGAGGACTTCGCTCTCGATCGCCAGGAGATGTTCCCGGGGCTGATAAAGCTGTCCTTTACCCGCGACAGTGAGACGATAACTGTCGGCCGCTGGGGCATGGCCGAAATACTCCTGCGCGACCAGAGCCTTGACAAGTGGCTCGAGACGGCGTTGGGCAAGGAGCTTCGCCGCTATGATCCCCAGTCTGAGCAGCAGGAGTTCCGGGGCCATCCTGCGGTTGCTTTCAGCGGTGTGCGGATGGCGCTGCTGGCGGGAGTGAAAGGCTTCGTGCGGCATCTCGGGGGGAAACGGGCCGCGGACAAGCTGGTGGGTTATGCCTGGCATTGTGAGCAGGAGAACAAGATCTTCGTAGTCCACGCGCTGCTGGATCGCGCTAACTATGACCTCGCGAACGAGATTCGCGACCGGGTTGAATGCCACAAATGAGACTGACAATAGCCGAAGGCCGCGCCGTGTGCAAAGCTATTAGAAAATGCAATATCTGGTCAGACGCGCTCGCCGCAACGCTCGTGCTGGTGGTTGCCGCATCCCTGGGCGCAATAACTCCGAGCTATGCCGACCGCACCCAGGCGGTACGACTGGTTCAGGAGGCCCAGCAGCTCCTCGAGCAAGGCAAGCACCCGGAGGCCCGCAAGAAGCTCGCCGAAGCGCTGCAAGCCGACCCGAGCTACCCAGAGGCCCACGCCAACCTCGGCTACCTGCACGAGGTAAGCGGGGAGATCGAGGAGGCGCTGGATCGCTACGGGCTGGCCCTGAAACTGGCACCCGGTCATACCTACTCGCGGGGCCGGATGCGCCAGTTGTTTTACACCGCTCGCTTCCCGCGCTGGATAAAACTCGACTATCTTAGATACGGCCCGCTTTCCCTGGTAATTGACAGGTGTCAGATCAAGCTACCGGCAGACATCCCGGCAGCACCGGCGCGTCGGTTCCAGTTCGCGTATACCACCTCGCTGCTCTTTCCCGAGGAGATGGGCCGCGACGATCCTGCCCCGCGCATACGTCTACCAGCGACAGAGGGCAACTCCGGCGTCTATGCCATCGTGAACCGGGTGAGCTATGGGATGATCAGGCGGCCCAATTCCCCGGTGCTGGACCTGCGCTTCGTGGTGCAATATCCCTCGCGTACTATCAGCCAATCGGACCGCGACTATACCCAACTGGCCGCCACCCTCACCCACCTGCTGCTGCGCTTCTCCGGCTACGCAGCAACCTATCTGAACCGGCCGCCCACCGGCGATGAGGAGGGGCTGGTGCACGTATACCTGTGCGAGTCGGGACCCGCCGGCGCAGAGCAATACGAGAACAATATATATCTGTATGACATTGATCTGGCGCGCACTGCCGCGGAATGGACGCGGGAGGTCGCCCACGAGCTGGGCCACTACCTCCTTCCTGCCGTCGGCCAGTTCGATGAGCCTGAGAAACTCGGTAACGGCCTGCTGGGCGAACGGCTCTTCCTGCAGTGGCTGGCGGCGGAGGCCGAGCTGGTCAGTGGCGCGCCGTGGCCAAGCCAGGAGACCAGCGCGACGCTGTCCGCCGTGCTCAACGGCGACGGGAGCAAAGTGGCAACCTACATCCAGGAGCAGTGCCGGGCCGCGCTGGACCTATGGCTGCGCGAAGGGCCGGAATCGGCGCTCCTGGAGGCCAAATCCGCGGAGGCCATGGACTACTTCACCGGCTTCTGCCTGTGGGTGCT
>CAYNMY010000419.1:0-2650 GCA_964398275.1 uncultured Armatimonadia bacterium
CCGGCTGTTCCCGATGTATCCTAAGGAAATGCTCGAGCACTTCGGGGAGGGTGCCGATACTTGCGGCGCGCCCGAGGGTGTCTACCCGTTCTATCTGCAGCGCTTTGCTGACTGGATGAGCACCGGCGATGTCTGGCTGATCGCTGACGGCGGGCTGACCTACCAGGGCATTGACCCGCGCGGCAAGCAGCAGTTCGCCCGATTCTTCCGCAGCCTGCCGGTGGCCGAGTACCACGCGTCGCTGCTCAACCTGGAGCCGGTCTTCCTCTGGGAAGCGCAGCGCAAGGGCAAGAGCCTCTTCTACGTGGTCAACCGGCAGGACTATCCTGTTGAGTTGACCCTGAACATCAGCGGTTCACGGGCGGCAAAGCGCTTGTCCGATGGTCAGGAGTTCGCAATCAAGGGCGAGAGGCTATCACTTTCGCTCGACCCATTCGGAATGATGGCGTTTGATCTGGCCCGCCAAGCTGAGATTACTGGTGGCAATGCGGAGATCCCTAGAGACGAGCTCCGGGCGCTGCGTCGCACGATCTCTCAGGCCTGGGACATTGTGCGGGCGGCCGAGGGCAAGCTCGGCGACGACGAGCAGGCTCAGGCCCTGAGCGAGCAGTTGGGGCAGGACGTTTACCAGCAAGCGCTACTTGAGTTGGCCCTGGCCGACCAGGCTCTGAAGCAGAAACGCTACGACACCGCCGACCGCCATGTCCGCGGCTACATGCCCACCGAGGCCCAAACCCCGCGCGGCTACGCGCTGCCGATTGTCTACCGTGCTATGAACCGCTGGCCCTATGGAGTGTTCAATGACATGCCGGACTAGGTGAGGTGGCCCCAGCAATCCGGCCAAAGGAAACCACATGAGTCGCGGTGTCATACCCACCACGGGGGAATCCTACCTGCCGCTAGTCGTCAGTCATTTGGACCGGCTGATTGCGACCGGGCGCGCCGATTTCGGCCCTGACCCTAACGATATGTGGATGTCGTCGGTTGATATCCGCACCGGCCGCTACCCGAAAGATGATAGACGCCCTGAGCACATTCCCAAGCGTTGTTATCGGTATATTGAAGCCCCGAAGGGTTGCACGCTGTACTGGGATCTGCCCCAGCTTGTGGCTGCCCACGCAGTCTCAAAACGCACCGGTGACCCCAAATATTCCCACGCCGCTGATGCATACATCCGCGACTTCTTCGAGCGCTGTGTGGCCGCGCCCACGGGTCTGCTGTTGTGGGGTAATCACTACTTCTGGGACGCATTCGAAGGCGGCGTGAAGAAGTTTGGGCCGCTGACGATCGTCAATCCGGCGGAAGAGTCGGGAGACTTACACGAGGCGCGGCCCCTTCCGGTGTCCTGGCAGGCGTTATGGCGGGTTGATCCGGCCAGGACGGAAAGAGCCATTCGCGCTGTGGGCAAGTGGCACGTCTTTGATCCGGAGACCGGTGGCTTCAACCGCCATGCCAACGGCCAGAAGGGGTATTCGTTCCTGGAGGCTGGTGGGATTATCGCCGAAAGCCTGTGCTGGCTGGCCGCCCGCACCGGCGACGAAGAGCTAGTTGACCTGGCCGAGCGCATTGCCCGTTACAACTTCGACAGCCGCGACCCGAATACGCAACTGATGCGCAACCAAGTCACTGTGGATCGCTGGGACCAGCACTGCCTCACGACAGAGGTCGGCCTGTGGGCGACCAGCCTGCTCCAGGCAGCGGCATACAGCGGGAGAAGGGCATTTGTGGATATGGCACGGGAGGGGCTCTACCCTTATCTCAAGTACGGATATGACCCGGAGGCGAGCCGCTACTACGGTAAGCTCGAAGTGACCACCGGCCAGCCCGTTGTGGGTGAGAAGACGACGTCGTACCAGCCCGACACCTACGCCGACCTGTGGGAGCCGCTGTTTCCCACTCACAACTATCCGATCGCCTTCGCGACTGCTTGTACCCATTTTGCTGAGGTAGAAAGCGGCCCCGAAGCCAGAAATAGCCCGTTCCCCCAGGCCGTGGCCCGCTGGGCGCAAATCGTGGCTGAGGAAACGCCGGCTCGCGGTGGGCAGGGCGCTTATGCCGAACACTACGGGCGGGCCATCCATTTCCTGACCGACGCAGCCCGTTGGCTGGAACGCCCGGAATACCTGGAGCAGGCCCGTTCCGTCGCTGATGAGGCCATTAGCGTGCTGTTTACGCAGGGCATGTTCCGCGGCCATCCGGGCGAGGATCGCTACGATGCGGTGGACGGTGTGGGCTTCTTGATGCTGGCGCTGCTGGAGCTCGAATCCGACGAGCCGCTGGACCTGATGGGCTTTCACTTCTAGCCGGCAATTCGACGGTGGATATCCGGGCTCGACCCCCTGGGGGCCTGTCAGTGCTCCATCTCGATGACGACACCGAGTATGCTGTCCGGATCGTGGATAATCGAGTCTATTTCCGCTTTGATATTCTGCAGGGGAATTGTGTGTGTGGTAAGGTCATCCACAGCCAGCCTGCCCTCGGCCATGAGCCGGATGCAGAGCTGGAGGTTGGTTTTAGTTGACCAGCGCACCATAACCGGGGGATAATCCGGCCCGAATTCCCATGCCTCGTCGTGATAGCCGACGCCGGGGCGGCTGGACTTGCGCACGTCGGCGTTGGTGAGCGTGCGGGTATAGGTGAAGGTGGTCCC
>CAYNMY010000420.1:0-2633 GCA_964398275.1 uncultured Armatimonadia bacterium
CAGCAGATCTTCCAGTGCCTTCAGGATGTCCTCGGGCCACTCAGGTGGCTCATAGCTATCTACATTGGCCCGCCACCGCTGCTCACATTCATCCAATATCCGCTTTTCGTCCCCACCAGCAGTGATTCCTTCGGACGGAGTTGGGGGGAACAGCTCCGAACGCCACAGTTCGCGGAAGTGAGCCAGGGTATGGTCGCTGATGAGGAAATTATCCCCCTTGTTGATACAGTCACATACCTCTTGGAAAAGCAAAGTTCCCTCGGTCACCTCAATCTGGTCCTTGACCTGGAACTGGCTCTTGCGAATCTCCATATCCAGCATGAGCTGAGTGGGGGAGCCCGTGCCGCCGGTGGCGAGCGTTCCCATGCCCGGATAGGGAACGTACGGTATGCCGCTGAGACGGGCGTAAGCGGCGGCGGCGAAGAAATTCTCGTACACCGCTTGCAGGCCGGGGTAGTCAGTGGAGGGGCTGAAGAATACCTCCGTCCACAGATGACCACCGAAGCATTCGTCGAACAGCTTCTTCACGCCGAGATTGATCATAAGATTCTCCGGGCCGGCGGGCGAGGCATTAGCGGTCCTCATATCGAGTACCGTACAAATCATCCGCCCCGTGAGATCACCATCCGGCGCCAGGCAATACGCGGCGATTAAGCCGCCGAGTATTTCGGCCGCACTAATCAGGATGGTCGCGGCCAGCGCCAGCGGCGTCGCGATACCCACTGTGGGCATTGAGGCTATGTGATACCTATTGATGCCCAGGCGTGCCCTTTCCAGCATGTCCGCGGAGGCCCGATGATCCAGGATGAGCGGCGAGATCGTGCATTGTGACCCGGATAGATACCGGCTGCACTTCGGCTCCCCGGTAATGATTTCCCCAATCTCTATCAGGTACTTAATGACTGCCGGGTCAATAGATTCAATGCCGTCAACCTTCTTGGTATGCTGCAAGCCCAAGATGAGCGAGGCGATTCGTTCCGTCGGCTGCGGCACATCCTGCCGGTACCAGGTGCTAATGTAGCCGATTTCCGGCGTCGCTTCGGCCAACTTCATCATCTCCACGAAGATGTCCGTGTTCACTGCTACCGCCTCGCCGGTTTGATAGTCATAGTAATGTGTCGGGCCGCAGTCAAAGGCCGACATCAGGAACTCGGTTTGCAGCCTCTCTCGTATCTGCTCTTTCTGCCCACTCCACATCAGCGAGTGCGTCCAATCTATGCCGCACCAGGGGTGAAGCTGCTGGTCATCGTCGTCCTCAGCTCGGGTTTTCTCCTGAGCCGTGACGAATTCGTCAATCAAGCCGGCTGGAATTCGCACTCTGCCGCTGGCCGCCTGGGTACAGCCCTTCGCAAGCATAATGGGAACCAGCTCGTCGTGCTCGATCTTTACTCCGACCTCGGCCAGCAACTGGAGGGTCTTTCTCTTCAGGAGTTCGCTGTCTATCTCAATCGCCATACACCTCGCCGCCTTTCTGTGTGGTTTATTGCAATTCTACGCCCGGGCCCCGGCAGCCCAGGCATAATGATCTAATTGATGATTCAGCCCAGATTCCCAATACTCCTCTCTATGGGAAGGAACTAATGTCCAAGCAAGGAATTCAATACCCATTAGGAGCCGACATGGGGCATATTAGACTGAGCCGGGCAGATGCGGAAGTGGCCGCTGATTAAGTCTGGACTAATATGCGCAAGGAGGAGCAGAAAATGCGACATACGACATCGTTGGTAAGCGTAGTAGTGGCAGTAAGCTTGGTGGTGACAGGAATCCACGCACAGCAGGCGGCTGGGGCAGAGGAGCAGACCGTTAGTGGCATCACTAGTGCCGCTGAACTGCCCCTGTGGGCCCAGCAGAAGTCGCTGTGGGAGCTGGCCCAGGGGAGTACCGAGCAGCATGCCATACCCTCAGATGACCCTCAGCCCGTGGGCGCATGCTGGGGCGGCAAGGCCATACGGATGGGGAACGACGAACTAAAGGTGGCCCACTGGGGCCCACCCGAGCAGCTCACCTGGAGTATCAGCAAGACCGACGTCTGGGATCGGCGTTATTTCCCCGAGAAGCCGATCACTCTGGAGCAGATTCGGGAGCGGTGCTTTGACGAAGACTACAATGCAAATCAGTTTAGCAACAGCGACAACTACTACCTATCATCCCATGTCTATGAGTTTCCATGCCCAAAGCCAGTGGGCCAGCTCATTCTGATGTGCCCCGACCTGACTGGCGCCGAGCAGCCGACCGCTACCTTGCGGCACAGCGATGGTCTGGTCACCGTGCCGCTGAAGTCCGATCAGGCCAGTGGTACTGTCGAGAGTCTGACACCAATGACGCGCAATATCATCATGGTACGGGGGCAGTTTAGTGGCCTCACCCAGCCGCTGCAGGTGCGCCTGTATCGGCACCGGGACACCCTGGTGCCCGGAGGGAAGAGCTGGTCCCAATCCGGCGAATCCCATGTTTCTCAGTATGACTACTCCAAGGATTCGCCAGCCAATGGGCCCTTAGATCCACCCACAGCCGGCAGTGAGGGCCGGTTGTTCTGGATTCGCCAGGAGTTTCCCGGCGAGGCCACCTTCCCCGAGGGGTTCTGGTACGTGTTTATGGGGCTGATTGTTGGTGAAGACTACGACGTAGAGGTT
>CAYNMY010000421.1:0-2626 GCA_964398275.1 uncultured Armatimonadia bacterium
GCGGTGAGATCATCAGCTCCGTGGAGACGGCGGTGCGCCAGGCCGAGGAATATGACCACAGCCTTTCGCAGGAGCTGTGCCTGCTGGAGATACACGGGCTACTGCACGTACTGGGCTACGAAGACGAGCCAGAGACGAAGCGTGCACAGATGGAGCGTGTCCAGGAGGAGATGATGCGCGATATCTGCGCTCTGTAAGGGCAACATTTGTGTCGCGACAGGCCTTCGCCTGCCGTAGCAGGCTATGGCCTGCGAAGGCAGGATCCGCCTTCGCAAGGCTACGGCGGACAAGATGTCGCTCCTACCATATTGAGCAGGGCCCTCGATAAGTTCACGACACGTAGTCGGGGGCCCCTTCGGTCCTTCGACAGGCTCAGGACCTAAGGCAAGCTCAGGGCTAAGGAGGGTGTCCCTCCCACGGCTATTGGAACAGTCTGTACTGAAGAGGGTTGTTGTCCGTAAGCCGTTACTCTCCCCCGATTACCTGCACCGAGGAGAGCCGCACGCTGGGGACGATGCTGCCAGGCTCCTCGCGATAATCACTGGAGACCGCGTCAACTTGCCCCAGCAGATCGAATATGTCCCCGCCGATCATTGTACTCTTGACCGGATAAGCCAGCTCGCCGTTTTCGATCTTGAAGCCGAAATCAACCGTCGCCGAGACATCGCCGCTGGCCGAATCGGGTACGACGTGAGCGGAGTTGACGTAGAGGCCCTCGTCAATTTCGCTGATTAGCTCCGCCTCAGTGCGCTCACCGGGCTGGATGAGCAAATTGCTCGGCCCGATCCCGACGCCCGGCGCAGGTCCCGAGCGGGCAGCGTGCGCCGTGTTCTCAACTCCGGCCTTGTTAGCAGTGTAAGAATTGTGCAGGTACGTGGTCAGTACCCCCCGGTCCAGTAGCGCTCGCTTCGACTTCGGCACCCCTTCGCCGTCCCAGGCCCGAGCACTAACCCCGGCCGGGACAAAGGGGTCTTCGGTCACGGTAAGCAGGTCGCTGGCAACCCGCTCGCCGGCCTTGCCCACCATAAACGTCCGCTTGCGCTGGACACTTTCCGCATCGGCAGCGGCAATCGGGCTGACCACAAAGCTCTCCGCGCTCAAGGGGCCCATCACCACGGGCATCTGGGCGGTCTTCACGTGCCTGGCCCCCAGCAATCGGCAGGCCTGTTCAGTAGCCTGGCGCCCGACGCCCTCGGGCACAAAATCGGCCATTCGCCGGGCGACATCGTACTCGAAGTAAGCGCCCACCTCCTCGCCCTCATGCACTACAGCCATGAAAGCAATCTGGGGCATCGTGCTCCGGACACTTAAAGCGATGCCGGTCGAACTGGCCAGCGCGGACTCCCCTTCGCCCAGACTGGCTCCCCCAGAGAGCGTCACCTGCGCGCTGACGTCACGTGCCTCCTCGATTCCCGCCTGGCACCACTGCACGACCCGAGCGGCGGGCAGCCCAGCGATCTCGTCATCAAACAACTCACCGACGACGCTGACCTCGCCCGGCTCGGGTAGCGCGACGAAGTCTGGATCAGGATGAGTAGCCCTGGCCAGTGAGACCGCCTGTTCGGCGCAGGCGCGGACTTCAGCCAACTCGAGGCTCTGGCTGCTCGCCAGGCCCAACCCGCCGTTGACGAAGGTTCGCACCCCGACACCGTAGTCGCGACTGACCTGGCACTCTCTGATGCTGCTTTTCTCGACATCAACCGCAACGAACCGGGCGGAGGCGCACACTGCATCCGCCCAATCAGCCCCTGCTGCCATTGCAGCAGCTACCGCCGCCTGAGCAATATCAAGCAAAGTGGTCAATAGACATCCTCCTGTTGCTTTGCGCAGATCGAGCTGTGTAGAGTGTCGCTTGCCGCCCTAGCGATGGACGATTGTAGCGGCGAAATCGTCATCGCGCAGCTTCCCCACGAGATTGTCCGCATCCTCGCGCTTCTCGAAGCTGCCCACGTTCACGCGGTGGTAGGTGATCCCGTCCTTGGTAATCTGCGTGACCAGCGGCTTATAGCCTTTGGCCGCCAGCTTCTCAGCCTGATGGTCGGCATTATCAGCTTGCGCGAACGAGCCAGGGTTGACACTAACTTACTCCGGCACGCCTGTTGCGCCGACACTTATCGGTGGTGGATGGCGTGACGAGGGAATATCGGCGCCAATATCCACCAACGAGCACACATGGGATGGCGGCGTTCGCTATGATTTCGAGCAATGGACAGGCGGTCCGGTAGCTGAACCCAATGATTCATCGACAACCATTGTCATGGATGCGCCATACACATTGAATGCGGAATACTCGCTTGCGGGAGCGGAAATGATAGTCCAGACATCGAACGGTCCAGACAGCGTGAATGTTGATGGAACATGGTTCGATTCCCCCTGCACACTTTTCGTTATTCTTGGCACATCGCACGACCTCGATGTCGATTCGATTGCACTTTTCGCCTCCGACAGCAGGCATAGATTTATCGGCTGGGATGACGGCACACCGGTTACGCAACGCAATGTCACGGTCGATGATGGCATAACATTCACGGCAAATTATGTCAGCGATTACTATATTACTGTCGATGCCAACGGTCATGGCACGCCATCCGGTGAAGGCTGGTATGAGGAAGGCACGATAGCGTCG
>CAYNMY010000422.1:0-2624 GCA_964398275.1 uncultured Armatimonadia bacterium
GCTCATCCTCGGGGTCAAGGGCGCCGTCGGGCAACGGACCGGTATTGATGATGAGATTCCAACCCGCTTGCCGGGCGGTGCGCAGTGTCTGCCACACCTGCTCGACGGTTCTATGCTTGCCTGCGGTGCTCTCGTCATACCCCCAGGAACCGGGTGCCATTGTCGTGCAGATCTCACCGGGCTGGCCCGCCGTGTCAACGGCCTCGTGCTCAGGCGCCAGGAAGTCCTCGGTGCCCAACAGCCCCTGCTTGTACGAAACCAGCACCTGGGGCTGGAGGTCGTGGATGTGATCATAAAGCTCCTGGCACTTGAACTGCGCGTAGTCGCCAGACGCCGGCACGTTGATGCCGTCCAGCCAGATCGCGGCCAGCGGGCCGTAGTTGGTAAGTAGCTCGGTGATCTGCGCGGCCATGAAGTCGAGGTATATCTGCAGATCATGCTCCTCACCGTATGCATATGAGGGTTCGGGCGGATCGTACTCGGGCCGCGCCCTGCCGCCCCACTGGTCGTTGTTGGGAGCGTGGGGATGGCGCCAGTCGCGGCCATGCGAGTAATACAGGCACAAGCCCAGGCCCCGCTTCGCGCACGCCTCGGCCAGCTCGCCCACCAGGTCGCGCCCTGCCGGCGAGTTCACGCTGTTGAAGTCAGTCTCGGCGGTATCGAACAGGCAGAACGAATCGTGGTGGCGGGTGGTGATATTGACATACTTCATCTCGCAGTCCACCGCAAAGTCGGCGATATACTCGGCATCGAAGTTCTCAGCGGTGAAGCGGCCCTTGAGCTTTTCGTACTCGGCCACGTAGATCTTCTCGCGGAGCTGGACCCACTCGTGGCGGCCGAGCAGCGAATATAGGCCGTAGTGCAAGAAGAGCCCGTATTTGGCCTCGCGAAACCACTGCAAGGCAGCTTCGCGCGGACTCTCTCGATAAAGATCAACATATTTATCCAGATAAGATGGGAGCATTATCGTCACATCCTAACTCCTATTATTCATAGGGGCAAATGCAATAAGCGCTACATACACCGGGCACTCGCCGTGCACAGGGATTAGCACCAATGCACAGTTTCTACGAATAACGACATGCTGTATTTGTCGCCTTATTGCTCACTGCTAGAAGTTTTTGCCGGAAAAGTGTGAAAAACCGGCTTTTTCCCAAAAAGCGGGTTTTTCACGAAAGCCGTTCATGAATAATCCGGCCTAAATCAGGCTGGCACACTGGACTGGTCACCGAATCTTGTAGACATGTACGCCCCACGGCCGGAAGCGGTCCTCCAGCATGCCGCCGTGAACCGGCAGGGCCCTCTGTGCCTCGAAGAGCGCCGTCGCCGACTGGCCGTTCACCTTCATCCGCACCGTCGCCGGCTCGGCACTGCCGCTTACCGCGACCAGGTAACGCTCGCCGGACACATCCTTGATCGCTGCCCGGAAGTTCTCCCAGTCCACGCTCGCTTCAACCGCCACGAATTCTCCCGGCGAAAACAGCACCGGCGCGAATTCGCGCAGCTCGCTGTTCAGCTTGCGCGTAAACGACCAGAGGTCGTGATTCAGCTTGAGCTGTCCGTATTTGGGAGAATTCTCCGAATACGAGTAGTAGCCAAACCACTTGTAGCCGTGGATGACGTGCAGCCAGGCGATACAGCGCAGTTCGTCGGGCGTGGGCATACGCATGCCTACCGGGCTGTAGGTCTGCAGGAAAATGCCCATTGGCCTGCGCCCGCGAATCTTTTGGTCAGTGATACTGAGAAACACCTTATGGCTGAACGGGTCAGCCCCAGGGATGGGATAGTAGTCGTACGTCCACAGATCCTGGCTCTCCAGATAGTCAGCGAACAGGTTGGGCCGACACATATTGACCCAGACAATGTGATTGGGATCCAACGAGCGAATCAGGTTGGCTGCCGCCAGGACTTGCTCCGGGCTGAGCTTCTGAACGCCCGGCTCATCCACCAGGTCCCAGCCCAGCAACGCCGGGTGATCTTTGAATTGGACAACGGCTTCGCGGATGTGGTCGAGGTCCAGACTGCCATCATGCAGGAAATAGCTATTATTAAACAGCGCCGCCATCCCCCACATGCCTCCCTCCCGGCAGGTATCCAGCTTGACGCCGATGCTCCGGCACGGGTCGTTGTCACCACCCCAGACTGCGACAACGTTAAAACCCTGATTGCGGATTTTCTCGCTAGCATTGGCATGGGACAGGTACCGACCCAACAGGGGCTTGCCGTTGAGGAAGACGGCATCCCCCACGGCCTCGGTCTTCTGCACCGGCTCCCACTGCGCCAGCGCTGCGAGCTTGAAGATGACGAAGTCCCGATTATCCTCGAGCATTACCTGCCCGCGGCGCGTGAACTGCGCCTTGACATTGTAGCGGCCGACCGGCAGCTTGGTGAGGTCAAAGGTGGTCTGCACGGCCGGGAAGGCGGCGTCAAGCTCCGTCGGGACACTCCACTCGGCGCTGTCTTCCGGCTTTATCGCCACGCTCAGCGATATCTCGTCAATTACCTCCAGCGTCCCCGCGAACTCAGCCTGCCACGTCGCCTGCTCTCGGCCCAACGGGTACGCGTACTCGTCCAGCGAGATCTTCACCGGATTGGGAACATCCACCAGGTAGCTGCCCGCGATG
>CAYNMY010000423.1:0-2618 GCA_964398275.1 uncultured Armatimonadia bacterium
ACGGTAGATCAGTTCGACAGCAACTTGCCATGCGGCCAGACGCGCCAGGGCTTCTCGGAGCAATTCGACGACTTCGTGGCGTGGGTGGCCAGCTAGCTAGCCCGAAGTCGCCCACGATCCCGCACATCAAGCCCCCGGGCTACCAGGCCGGGGGCTTTTTTCTGCGCCCGCTATTGGTGAAGGCCTGTTGCCTATCGGCAGCGAAAGTAATAGACTGGTGAATCGGTCGAGCCAAGGACACCGAATTAAGTCGGGGGCACTGCGATGTCAGCTCTGCGCACAAAAGCCATAATCTTCCAAGAAGTCGGCAAGGCAATCATCGGGGAGGTTGACCTGCCTGAGCCCACGGCTGACGACCTGGTGGTTGAGACGGAAGCCTCCGGCGTAAGCGTGGGCACCGAGCGCTGGGCATATATCGGCAAGCGGGCGGAGATGACCTTCCCGTTCGTGCCCGGGTATATGGGCATTGGGAAGGTAATCGAGGTGGGAACGAGAGCGGCGGAACGCGGCTACGCAGAAGGGCAACGCGTCAATTTCTGCCGCAGCCGGATCCTCCCGCCGTACGACGGAAGCTGGATGAGCACCCACCTGGCCCGGGCGGTGGTCAACGTCAACTATGAATACTTGCCCGATGCCCTGGATGTGCACGGCTGCGTGCCCGTGCCCGAGGGCCTCTCTCCCCGCGAGGCCAGCCTGACCGGTTTGTGCTCGGTAGCCCTGCGCGGGATCGAGATGGCTGGCATTCCGGTCGGCGCGAAGGTGCTGGTCTGCGGGCTGGGTCTGATTGGCCAATATGCAGCGCAGGCAGTGCGGCTCAAGGGCGCGCAGGTCTGCGTAGCCGAGATCAACGAGACTCGGCTGGCGATTGCCCGCAATCTCGGCGCCGACTGGGCGGTGAATCCGGCCCAGCAAGACCTGGCCGAGGTACAGCGGCAAGTTGCTCCGCCGGGTTTCGATATCATCATTGATACCTCCAGCATACCGGAGGTAGTAAACGGTCTCTTCCCCCTGCTGCGTCACCGGGGCAAGTTTGTCTTCCAGGGTTGGTATCCGCCGCCCTCGGCGATTGACATCAATGCCATACACGGCGTGATGGCGACCTGCTACTTCCCCTGCTCGCACAATGATGCGTGCGTGGCCGCAGCGATGTGCTGGGCCGCAGAGGGCCGACTCGACGTGGCGAGTCTTATCACGCACCTGGTCAGCCCCGCCGAGGCCCCGCAGATCTACCGGATGATTGAAGAAAACGCCGAGGACTTTCTGGGCATTGTCTTCGACTGGCGAGGTGAGTAGTAGAGGCGTTGGCACGGCAGAAGGCACACCGAGTTGCCAAATCACAGAAGGAAGTTCATTGCGATGAAAAAACGCATCCTGGGCCGGACTAATCTGGCAGTATCCGAACTGGCGCTGGGCGGAGGCTTCGTCACGTCCAGGAACAGTGGCGGATATGACCAGTCCCGAGCCACCATCCACCGAGCCATCGAACTGGGCTGCAACTACATTGATACCGCCCCAAGCTATGGCGACAGCGAGGAAATGGTGGGCCGCGCGCTCCAGGATATTGACGCACCGGTCATAATCTCCACCAAGTTGGGCGGACGCCCGCAACCCTTCGAGCCCCAGGACCCCGCAGGCCTGCGTGCTTCGGTCGAGGAGAGCCTCCGCCTCCTGGGCCGCGATTACATAGACATCCTGATGATCCACGAGCCGGCTCGTCCCGGCCAGTACGACTGGTGGCCGGACTGGGAGAATTTCACCGGCCCGGTACTCGACGTGATGGATGAGCTGAAGAACGACGGCGTCATCGGTTTCACGGGACTGGGCGGCACGACCGCATACGAACTGCCCCACATCATCAATACGAGCAGATTTGATGTGGTGCTGACTGCCTTCAACTACAGCCTGCTGTGGCGGGAGGCAGAGATCGCCGTGATCCCGGCGGCCAAGGCGAACAATATGGGCATCGTCTGCGGCTCGCCGCTGCAGCAGGGGGCGCTATCCCAGCGCTACGATGAGCAGGTCAACCACGGCGCCCGGTGGCTTAGCCCGCCGCGCCGCGAGCAGTATCAGGCCCTGTACCGGCTGCTCGACGAGCTGGATATGGGCATCGTTGAGCTGTGCATACGATTCGTCATCTCCAATCCTGACATCTCCTGCGTGTTGATGGGGCCGCGCAGTCCCCAGCAAGCCGAGGAAAACGTTGCCGCCGTCGAGAAGGGGCCGCTGCCCTCCGATGTGCTGGCGCGGCTGGATGAAATCCACGCCCTGGTGCCATTCCGGCCCTTCGAAGAACCGTTCGGCCTGCCCTTTTTGCGCGACTACCAGGGCCCAGGTCCAGCTAGTCGGTAGGAGGACCAAGCTATGAAAGCCGCGATTGTGGAGAAACCGGAAGTGCTGGTCGTCCGGGACATACCCCAGCCGGAGATGGGCGAGTACGACGCCCTGTGCGAGATCCTGTGGGGGGCAACCTGCAGCGGCACCGATACCCACATCATCGCGGACTGCTTCCACATACCCGTTGCCTACCCCACGGTGCTGGGACACGAGAGCGTCGGCCGGGCGATCGAGGTCGGCCCCCGGGTGCGAAACTTCCGGGTCGGCGACATCATCACCCGCGT
>CAYNMY010000424.1:0-2610 GCA_964398275.1 uncultured Armatimonadia bacterium
TGCCGTGCCGGTCATTCAGGCGAGCTTCTCGTAGAGCCGGAAGAAATTCTGGTAAGTGATGCTGGCCACGGTCTGCCGCGCCTGCTGGACGCGCACGCCCTCCTTGGCTTCGATGGCCTGGTGCAGGCCGTCGCTGTAGCGGCGGCCGGGCTGCAGGTGCCCGGTGAACTCGTCAACGATGACGACCTCGCCCTCTTTGATCACGTAGTCCACATCCGCCTTGAACAAAGCATGCGCCTTCAGCGAGGCGTTGACGTGGTGGGCGATATCGAGGTATTCCGGGGCCGAGAGGTTATCAATGCTCAGAATCCTCTCGACCTTCCTCTGGCCCTCTTCGGTCAGCGCGATCTGATGGAACTTCGGATCAAAGGTGTAATCGGCGTCGCTGTCCTCTTCATCCTCCGTCCCGCGCAGGCGCGATGTTATCCGGTCTATCTCGTCGTAGAACTGGACGCTCTTCTGCGGCATACCCGAGATAATAAGCGGCGTGCGCGCCTCGTCAACGAGGATACTGTCTACCTCGTCAACGATGGCGTAGTACAGGTCCGGCAAGACGAGGTTCGCCGGGTTAGGGGTCATATTGTCCCGCAGGTAGTCAAAGCCCAGCTCGCTGTTCTCGACGTAGGTAATCTCCTTGGCGTAGTTGGCCTGGCGCTCACGCGCGTCCATACCCTTCTGGATGTAACCACAGCGCACGCCGAGGAACTCGTATACCTCGCCCATCCACTCCGCCTGCCAGCGCACCAGGAAGTCGTTGGTGGTCACCAGTTGCACGCCCCGACCGGTCAGCGCGTTGAGATACAGCGGCATCGTCGCCGCCAGCGTCTTGCCCTCGCCGGTCCTCATTTCGGCGATCTTGCCCTCGTGCAGCGCGATCGCGCCGATCACCTGGACGTCAAAGTGGCGCTGGCCCAGCGTCCGCCACGCCGCCTCACGCACTAGCGCGAAGGCCTCGGGAAGAATATCATCGAGCATCTCGCCCTGGCTGAGCCGCTCCTTGAACTCCTCGGTCCTGGCCGGGAACTGCTCATCGCGGAGCTGCTTAATCTGCGGCTCCAGCGCATTAACCTCGGCCACCTGCCGCCGCAGGCGAGCTACCTCCCGCTCGTTGGCATCAAAAACTCGTTTTAACGCGTTGCCCACTGCACTCATGAATGAAGAATCACCGGTAGTATTATATCACAGTCTTGAGACTGTTGCAAAACCCGTGGGAGGGGCACCCTTGCCCCGATGTCCGCGTAGGTTTTGCAGCTAAACTTACACAATCCGTTCCGCCAGGCGGTGCTCAACTACCTTTTGCAGCAGTCTCCACACTTAGGGTTTTACCTTAAGTATAGACGCTTCAGCCAGCCCGAAAGTTGGCCCAAAGCTGGTAGGACAGGCGTCTCGCCTGTCCCGGAAAAACGCTCAGTGGCACCGGCTTCCAGCCGGTGCGTCTCATGCTAGCTTCCGACGCGGCCGGCTTGACGAGCGGTGCTGCTTGCTGCATACTAGGTTCTGAAGTGGCAAAACGTGGAGCCGCGCAGGCAGAGGCCCGGATGGATAGCTATGGGAGTTCCTGAACTCAACGTGGTAACCGGTGCGTTCGGTTTTTCGGGCAGTTTCATCGCTGAGCGGCTGCTCGCACAGGGCAAGGCTGTCCGCACGCTCACTGGCCATCCCGACCGTGAGCATCGGCTACGGGATCGCGTGGAGGTGGCGCTGCTTGACTTCGATAACTACGAGGCCCTCGTGGCAGATCTACGCGGTGCCATGACACTGTACAATACCTATTGGATTCGCTTTGCGCGCGGGCGAGTCACGTTCGAAACCGCCGTCCAGAACACGAGGAGATTACTCCGAGCAGCCGCTGAGGCGGGGGTGCGGCGGGTTGTACATCTCAGCGTCACGAACCCTGCGCAGGACTCACCTTTTCCTTACTTTCGGGCGAAAGCTCTCGCCGAGCAGGCGGTTGCCGACTCCGGCCTGTCCTACGCCATCATCCGCCCGGCGCTGATCTTCGGACCGGGAGGCGTTCTGGTCAACAATATTGCGTGGATGCTCCGGCATCTGCCGTTCTTCGTCGCCTTCGGTACTGGCGAGTATCGCGTGCAGCCGGTCTTCGCGGGCGACCTGGCAGAGATTGCGGTAGCTGCTGCACAGCGTACGGACAATCTCGTTGTTGACGCCCTTGGCCCGGAGACTTACACCTTCGACGAATTCGTCCGGCTCATTGCTGCCTGTGTCGGCAAACGGGCCCGCATTATTCACTTGCCGCTGGGCATAGCGGTGTTGCTGGCTGGGGTAGTTGGCTTTATGATGCGCGATGTGGTAACGACCCGCGAGGAAGCGGAAGCGATGATGTCGAACTTGCTGGTATCGGACGGCGCGCCGAACGGTCACACCCGTTTCGGTGACTGGCTCGAACATCATGCCGACGGCTTAGACACGAAGTGGATCTCCGACCTCAAGCGACACTATCGGTGAGAATCTACCAGCAAATAGGAAAGCGTGAGGAAATGAAAACGCTTGTCAATATTTTGCTCCTTGTACTCGTAATCGCTGTTGGGGCAACGGGTGCATCCGCTGAAGCTGAGTGGGAGCTATTCGTTTCTCCAGAAGGCTCTGACA
>CAYNMY010000425.1:0-1904 GCA_964398275.1 uncultured Armatimonadia bacterium
GGTCCAGATCCCGTGCGTCGCTACCTCCATTCAGTATGCTCAGGCCGAGGAGGCCAAGATTGCTGAGAGCATTGAACTGAGCAAGCGCTACAGCGAGCTAGCCGCCGATGTGGGCTCCTCTCACCTCCGCGTATTCGGGGGGGGCACTCCGGAGGGTATGAGTTTTGAGGACGCCAAGAAGCGAGTGACCGACTCGCTGCGGCAGGCGGCGGAGTTCGCCGCGGATTTCGGCGTATACGTGTGCCTGGAGACTCATGATGCCTACAGCCGCGCGCAGGACGCAGCCGAAGTAGTTAAGAAGGCAAATCATCCCCACGCCGCCATCAACTGGGACATAATGCATCCGGTGCGGGCGGGTGAGACGGTGGCAGAGAGCTTCGGGTACGTGCGGGATTATGTGCGCCACTGTCATATTCACGACGGCACCTGGCCGGAGGACAACCCGGGCGATGTCACCCTGGCCCTCATGGGAGAAGGCCGGATTCCTCACGACGAAGCGATAAAACTGCTGAGCACCATCAATTTTGCAGGGGCCCTCTCCGGAGAGTGGATTAACTGGGTCGCGCCGGAAGTGGTCTTGCCCCACGATGCTCAGAAGCTGCGCGAGTACATCCGACAGGCAGGTGAAGGCTAGCCCTTTGTATTATGGCTCAAATTCATGTCCTCTCTGACAGTTTAGCCAATCGCATCGCCGCCGGCGAGGTGGTGGAGCGTCCCGCCAGCATCGTCAAGGAACTGGTGGAGAACAGCATTGATGCCGGGGCCACTCGCATTGAAGTTACGTTGCGCGATGGGGGCAAGAAGTTCATTGAAGTGGCTGACAATGGCTGCGGGATGTCGGAAGAGGACGCGGTACTGGCGGTACAGCGCTTTGCTACTTCTAAGATTTCCAGTGAGGATGACCTGGAGGCAATAGCTACTCTGGGCTTTCGCGGCGAGGCGCTGCCCAGCATCGGGGCGGTCTCGCAGTTGAAGATCACCACCCGCCCCCCGGATAGTGACGAGGGCGTGGCGATATTGGTGGAGGGGGGCGAGGTCACTGATTTGCGGGCCGTAGGCTGCCCGCCGGGCACTACGGTGCAGGTCGCCAATCTATTTTATAATACGCCGGCGCGCCGCAAGTTCCTGGCTACCTCCGCCACCGAGCGGGGGCACTGTCTGGACTGGATCCTCCGGCTAGCGCTAGCTTATCCAGAAATTGCCCTGCAGGCTACCCACAATGAGGCAGTGGCGTTCACCTCTTCGGGGTCCGGGGATATGCGGTCAGTGCTGGCGGCGGTGTATGGCAGCAATACCGCCCGCCACTTCTTGCCGGTGAATTTGGAGAGCGAGGGGCTGCGCATTTATGGATTTGTCTGCGCACCGCAGGTGACGCGGGCGACGCGCCATCACCAGTTCTTCTTCGTCAACCGCCGCTTCGTGCGCTCGCGGATGCTCAGCCATGCTCTGAGCGAAGGCTATGGTATGCTGCTGCCCACCGGCAAGCAGCCGCTAAGTGTCATCTGCCTGGACATTGACCCGCACCACGTAGACCCCAACGTTCATCCCACTAAGATCGAGGTCCGCTTTAGGGCGCAAGGTGAGGTCCATAGCCTGGTTCAGCAGGCCGTGCAACAGGCGCTGGCCACAGGCGGTTACCGCTCACTGGGTGAAGAGCCGCCGGCCAAGGAAAAGCCCGGTGAGTCGCTGCTGCCGGCGGGCCGCCTGCAACCCGCCATACCGGCGGCCGAGGGCCGCATCAAGCGCCTGCGGATTAATCCGTTCTTTGATGAAGTAGACGAGCGGGACGTGGGTATTGAGGTCCACGCGGAACCGACAGGGATAGCGGAGGAAGTAGGCCTCACCCCTGGCCCCTCTCCGTTCCGGAGAGGGGGAACGACTGAGGCGCCGAGGCGCGCGGAGCC
>CAYNMY010000425.1:1914-2610 GCA_964398275.1 uncultured Armatimonadia bacterium
GCCCGCCTCACCCCTGCCCCCTCCCCGGCCCGGAGAGGGGAACGGAGTGAGTTGCCCCGCCCGGCTCGGAGAGGGGAACCGAGTGAGGCTCCTGGGCGCGCTGAGCAACCGGCGCCGCGGCGCGAGGCTGACCTGACCTTGCTGGGGCAACTGAGCGCCAAGTATATTTTGGTTCAGCAGGGAGAGGACCTACTACTTGTTGACCAGCACCGCGCCGCCGAGCGGGTTATCTTTGAGCGCCTCCAGTCCCAGCCGCGGCGTATGGCTAGGCAACTGCTGGTGGTGCCGCTGACCCTGGAGTTGACTGCCGAGCAGGCCGCCGCCGTCGAGCAGCACCAGTCGCTGCTGGAGGAAGCCGGCTTTGAACTAGAGCCATTCGGCGGTAATAGCTATGTGGTGCGGTCAGTACCCGCCCAGCTAGGCCAGAAGAACCCGGAAGCAGTTCTGGATGGTCTGATAACTGATTTGGCGCAGTGGCAGGCTGCCGGCGACCTGGATAGCCAGCGGGAACAACTCCTGGCGACAGTAGCCTGTCATAGTGCCATAAAGGCCGGCGAACGCCTCACCCCACAAGAGATGACCGGCTTGCTGGCTGACCTGCTGCAAACCCAGGCCCCGGCCATCTGCCCGCACGGCGACCCCATCATCATCTCCATTACCGGCGCTCAGCTCGACCGGAAGTTTGAAAGGAGCTAA
>CAYNMY010000426.1:0-2593 GCA_964398275.1 uncultured Armatimonadia bacterium
CAAAAACTTCTAACAGTCAGCAACAAGGCGACAAATACAGCGTGTCGTTATTCGTAGAAACTGTGCATTGGCGTTAATCCGTGTGTACGGCGAGCGCCCGGTGTATGTAGCGCTTATTGCATTTGTCCTTATGAATAATGGGGGCCAGCACTATAGCACAATCTCCCGGAAAACTGGACGACGCTATCTCAAGACAGCCCGCGAGAAACGCGCGATGAATAACGGCGAGCGCAGCACCGCGCGAGGCACCGTCAAGCTGACCATCGCCCAGGTGGTGATGGTCGCCTGCGGCGCAGCGACCCACATTTACCTGACTCGCGCCCTCGAGCCTAAGCTATACGGCCTGCTGGCCGTTGTCACTTCGGTGATCGTCTGGTGGGAGGCGATCGGCGAGGCGCTGGTGCGCAATGCCACCACCCGGTTCGTAGCCGAGGCCGGCGAGCGATGGCAGAGCCCCGCCAGCACCGCGGTGCGCACGACACTGGCGTGGGGCACAATGCTGATGATTCTGGGGGATCGTGACCGCGCCGCTCATCAGCCACGCGCTGGGCGACCCCGAGCTTACCCCCTATTTGTGGCTGTTCAGCGTAGACCTGGCCTTCTTTCCCCTTTTCATCACTCTCGCAGAAGTGCTGGCCGGGCGACGCAGGTATACCCGCTACGCCGGCTCCTGGGCGCTCTACTGGCTGGCGAAATCCATGCTGGTCATCGGTCTGGTGGCACTGGGGCTGTCAGTAAGAGGCGCGATCATTGGCAGCATCCTGGCATCAGTGGTCGGGGTTGCGGTAGCAGGGCTGTGGAGCGGCGCCGGGATTAAACAGGGCGCCCTCCCGGCCCGCCAGTTGGTACTGTTCGGCCTGCCCTTAACCGGAATCGCGCTGCTGCGACGCACCGTGCAGAATATGGACCTGTGGACTATCACCCGGCTGCTCACCGGCTACAACCAGGCCGCCTACTACGGGCTGGCCCAGTACATCTCGCGGGCGATATTGATGCTACCCCTCGCCGTCACCGGCGCGGTTTTCCCAACGCTGACCCAGGCAATCGGCCGCGGCGACCAGTCCGCCTGCCGCGAGCTAGTTCACCAGTCATTCCGCTTCGCGCTGGTCATCACTGTGGCTGCGCTGGCCGTGCTGGGCGGCAGTATGAATGAGCTTATCGTGCTCATCTTCGGGGCAGGGTTCGCGGCTGCCAGTACCGTTGCGGTCTACCTGCTGGTCGCCGCGGTGCTGTTTGCCATGGAGTTCATCGCCAACCAGATCCTGGTCGCGGCGGGGAAGCCGGGACTGTGCCTGGCAGCATTCGCCCCGGTGGTGCCGGTTAACATCGTTCTCAACTACCTGCTGGTCAGCCGTTACGAGATGCTGGGCGCCGGACTGGCGACGATCATCACCGCCGCCATCGTGGCCGTAGTCATGATGGCCCTGGTGTGGCGCGAATTTCGCTGCACGTTGGCCCCGCTGACGGTCCTGCGCACGCTGCTGGCCGGGGCGCTCATCTACGCCATCGGGATCCATATCCCCACGCCGGGCTGGCCAGTACTGCTCAAGTGTCTGGCCCTGGCACTGCTATACGGCCTGGTGCTTATGGCCGAAGGGGAGCTGGACAAGAGCGATCTGGATCCGCTGCTGTTCTGGCGGAGGAAATAGCCCGCGCCGCAGCGAATATGTCCCTAGGCCAAGCGAGCTACACAGCCGCCAACGCTCTGCGTATCCCACTATCAAACTGCTCAGGAGGCTTCCCATGCAGCGCACCCGCTACGTACTACTGGTCACAATCGCCGTTCTGCTATGTCTAGCCAGCGCCTGGAGCCAGGAGATCGTACTGCCGGCACCAACATTCGTCGCCGGTTTCGAGGGGACGGCCACCGGGACAGACCCGGACGGAGCTGCCGTCGAGCCGGTGACCGCGGAGAACCTGGAGTTTGACTCCGGGCTATTCGGCCAGGCATTCCGGGCCACCAAGGGCCAGAAGCTCATCTACGACGGCAGCCTGATCTCGCGGACCCAGGCCACCGTGGAGATGTGGCTGTCACCGCTGGCATCGTGGAGCGAGGTCGGCTGGCACTACTTCTTCGCCTACGGCGGCGAGACCAAATCGCCGGGCTTCTGCAACCTGTGGACGCACGAGGGGGGACTGCGCTTCGACCTGGTGGGCACGGCCTGGATCCACGCGGGCTGGCCGCCCCACTCGCGCTGGGAGGTAGGCACCTGGCACCACTTCGTCGCCACCTGGGACAGCACCGGCAGTGCCGTAGTCTACGTGGACGGCCACAACGTCGGCGAGGAACGAATCGCGCCGTGGGAGCTGCCCGAGGGCAAGACCTTCCGGGTCGGCTCGAGCTGGGAGTCAGCGGGCAATACCGGCGAGGTGCTCATTGACCGCCTACGCATCTACAACCGCCACTTCACCGCGGAGATGGTCGCCGAGCTGCGCCGGCAACCAGATGTACCGGCACTGACTCTCATCGTGCCGACGCTCGCCGACCCCGAGGCGACGGAACTGGAGATCGTAGCACGGGTAGAGGGCCGACCGTTTGAGGGGATGCTGTGGTGGCACCTGGGTAAACTCAGCAGCGCGGCGAACATCATAC
>CAYNMY010000427.1:0-2593 GCA_964398275.1 uncultured Armatimonadia bacterium
CCGGTCTCGGTACAGACAGCATGGATCTGGCAGTCGTCGCTGCCGACGACCAGCACACCAGCCGCGACCGCGGGGGCAGCGCCGAACGCGAAGGGCCGCCGGTAATCGAGCAGGCCGGCATCGCTGCCGTTAGCGGCCACCAGCGCCTGCACCAGCCCGCCGGACCAGGCGGCGAACAACTTACCGTCGCTCACCGTGAAATGGGGCACGCCGGCAGCCAGCGGCTGGTAGGACCACAGGGGCGCGCGGCGGCCACACACACTGAATAGCAGGACAACCGCCGCTACGAACACCACAACCCCTGCGGCGATGGACCGGCGCACGCGAGTTTTGCGCTGCCGCCGGCTCTGCCAGCGACTGCGGTAGTCAACCATCGTTCCGGCTCCCGGCGATCGAGCTTAGTCTGCCGATTATAGCATACCCCGGTGGCGCGGGCAATCAGGGCGCCCTGCCCTCGTTTTCCAGCCCCTCTGCTGGTGCTTGCGGTGGCTTTTGCGCCTTGTTAATCGTCCGGTAACACCATCGTTTCTCGGTGGCTATCAATCCACCTGTTTGCTCGCCGATTGAAGAAGTGTCAAGCTCAGAGGGAGCGCGACAACGGAGCGAAGCAAGGATGTTTGACCGTAAGGTCTGGAATCGTTTGACGGCGGTTGTAGTGATGACAGTAGGATTGACAAGTTATGCAGTGCCGCCAGGGCAGGCCGCCGGCCCTGACGATCGGTCAGTCTACCTGCCGGTGATAAAGCGGCCGGCCGACTTCGACGAATTCTGGCAGACGAGTCTGAGCCGCCTGGCCCAGTGGCCGATGCAGGTGCAAGTGCGCGGCGAACGCCTCGCATACCGGGGTATGGATGGCAAAGTCTGCACCGGCGTATACCACGTGCCCACCGGCCGCCAGGTCAGCCAGGCAGTAATCCACATTATGGATCACGGGGACATGGCGCAGCGCACCCCCCGAGGCGACGGGTTCGCTCATCTGGGCCTCTACTGGTACCCGCCCCGTACCACGCAGCCGTGGACGCCCGCGGGCCTGCCCGACCGAGCAGGATACCTGCTGCAGGAGGCCATCGTGGACGCCTGTCAGGCAGTTAACGCCCTGCTGAGCCGACCGGAGGTCGTCACCGACAAAGTGGGTATCACCGGCGAAGGCGTTGGCGGCCTGGTAGCAATGGCGGTAGCCGCGCTGGACCCCGAGCGGGTCAGTTTCGTCGTGGCTGACCGCCCGTGGCCGGTCTGCCACTACCACCAGTCAGGCCCCAACGGGCCGACCCCACAGGTGGCTGTGGCCCTCGCCCAGATGGAGGCGCGCTACCCCCACTGGCGGCTGGCCATCCGCGCGGCGACGACTTACTTCGATATGCCGAGCTTCGCGGCAGGAGTCAAAGCGCCAGTGCTAATGCTCGACGATGACGATACAGTCCCCACCAAGCCAGGAGAACCAGGGTTGATGCGTCGGGGAGTCAACACAACGTCACCAACTTCCCCGCCGCCCGCAACCTGGGAACAGACCTGGCAAGAATGGGCCATTGAGGCAAATCAGCGTGCTGCTGAGCAGATAACCGCTAGCAGCGGACCAGCGGCAGGAGCTACACCGAGAGCAATTGCCGGGCTGGTCAGCAGCACCGATGAGCTTTTCGTAACCGCGGAACCAGTTAGCCTGAGCTGGCTACCACGGTAATCTCTGCTCCCTCCGTATATCAGGCGCAACCGCCTGCCGGGTTTCGGCCCGGCAGGCGGCTTTTTGTAGGAAGTCATCATAAGCCGGAAACTGCCCGCTCGCTACAGATCAAGTGGGCTGGCGTTGACTACTTCCTCCTGCATCGAGTGGACGAGGAACTTCATCATTATCCGCGGCCCGTAGTCGGAGGTCGAGAACTGGCAAAGCTGGTCCACCATGCTCCTGGTCGAGGTAGTTCCTCCCAGGAGTTGGACCGGTGCCCGGTGGGTGCTGGCCGAGATAGCCATTGCGTAGGCCGCCTCGCCGTAGCCCATTCCCTCGTTGCGCAGCACCTCGACATCCCCCGAGCCGCCCCTCATATGGTACGCCACCAGCTCATCTAGCGCGGCGCGCTGGGCCGGGGGCGCGGCCATTCCGGCGATGTTGGCCTGTACTACCAGCTTGCGCAACTGGGCCCGTCTCACCGGCTTATGACACTTGCGGCAGGCTGCCAGGACTTGTTCAGCCTGCTGTTGGGTGCTGGAGGCCAGTTGACTGAGCAGCACGGACCGCCAGCCCCGGTCTTCCTTTTCGTCACAGGCAAGCAAGCTCTTCATTGCTGTGATGTTCTCGTTCGCGCGCCACTGGATTTGGTCAGCGGAAGCGCTCAGTCCCAACGCCTCATTCTGGGCCCGCGCCAAGTCAGCCATGGCCGCATTAATGTCCGCTACACTGCGCTTGATGACTGCCAGGTGACCAGCTTCGCCTTCGCCGGCGGCCAACCGTACGAGCTGGTCCTCGAGCTGATCACTAACCCCGCTCAACCCGGAGGCCGCTGAGGAAACCAGTGGGGCAATGGCCTCCAACGAATAGACTACCTCGGCAGCCTTGCCGATGGCGGCATTGGCTGCCAGTACCGCAGTCTGGACCGACGCA
>CAYNMY010000428.1:0-2583 GCA_964398275.1 uncultured Armatimonadia bacterium
ACAGATCGAAGACATAGTAATCCTGCTCAGAGATGCCCACAAGCGCGCAGGTGCGCTGGTACTCGGGCACAAGCGGCTGGTCAGGATGGTACTGGGAGTCATAGGTATTCGGCGCGTGCTCGGCCTGCATAACAGCCCAGTTCGGGCCGTCAACGAAATAGTTGGCACGACCCTTGATCCGACGACTTATTTGCGTGACGCCGTCCACAACCACGGTATTGTGCGCCGCAATGCTGCCTTCCCAGGACCATCGGTAGCGCCAACTTGCCGGATAGCCCAACTCCGGCAGCAGATTATACCCGTACCCCATCAGGCCAAGGTTAAGCGGGTCATCGTGGCGGTGGCCCAGCAAGCCGCCGTAGAAGAGCCACAGCGCGCGCTGGTTTTCACCACTACCGCCCTGCCTCAGAATTCCCAGCCCGTAGCCGTCGAACAGCTCGCCTTCGATCTGGTTGCCCATACTGCGCTCGGGTGGCTTTGCAGGCGTCTTCATGTAGCCACCGGCATCGCCCACCGCCGGTCGGTATCGTCCCAGGCAAGCGGCGCGGCTCTGGAATGTGGTCAGCGCCTTGAACTTGGGGCCCTCTGTCAGCACCGGGTAATCGCGGAGCGGGTATTGGTCAGGCTGCAGACTTCGCAGTTGCTCGGCGCGTTCAAGGGCCCAGATATAGCCCCTGCGCGCACCGTTGTAGCTCATCGACTCATACGAGAAACCGTCCTTATAGAGTTGGTTGCCAAGCCACATCATGCCGCCCTGCCCGTGGTATAGCCACTGCATCATGTCGCGCGAATTGGAGCGCTGGTCGCTGTCGTCATCGAGAACCAGAGCCACTGTTGCGATGGTCAGTTCCGCCATGCCGGTGTTACCCAGTGTCGCACCATCTATCACGCTCTGGCCACCAACGCGCAGAAGATTGTCTTCGACATACTTCCGATAGCTTGCGACCTCGCTGATGGCACTCACTTTGGTGGACAGAAAAGCCATCAGTTCCGGATGTCGGGGCAGATAGTTGTAGATCTGGTCATACGCCAAAGCCGTTGTTTGCAGCGTGTCATTGGCCCAGACGTGATCGCATATCATGCCGCTTATGTTCCCGTAGTTGCCCTTGTAGCACAGGTGGCGCTTGTCGGTCGAATTGGGGTACTCTCTGGCGACACGAGCCAGCATTATGGCGCATGCGTGGGCGTACTTTGGATCCCCCGTATATCCGTAGGAGCGGGCCAGCGCTCTGATGCCCGGCCGCACACACCCCAGGAAAGCGGCGTAGGCGTAGTGTTCGACGAAATAGTACGTATCATCACCTGACTTGCAGCCGGTGCCATCATCGGGGTATTTGCCGGAGGTCATATCACCCGCAGCATAGTCGTTGGAAGGATACCACTCACCGCCCACCGGGCACTGGACCTTGTAGGCGTGATTGATGCAGTCTATTCTCCACGGGTAATGGCTGCCGAACTGGCGAACCTGCAGGCCATGCACCGGGCAACCTTTGAGCTCACTGGGATTCAGCTTGCGCTTCATAGTGGTCGGCGGCATCAGGTTCCATAGCTTCTCATCGGACAGCCCGGCCAGAGCGTCAGCCGAAAAGTAGCGTGTGCCATGGAAGTTGTAGGGTGTGCCTTCCAGACATCGCCGCAGGTCGGCGTCGTCCCTCTTCGCATTGTCGCGCATTTGACTGACGCGTGCCTCAGTCCAATAAGTAGGCCCGGTCTTGCCGAATGCAATGCTTGAACCGGCAATAACGAGCACAATCAGGACCGCCCATGCTCGGACAACAGTATTGTGCATTCTGTTTGCCTCTACTCGCTGTTTTTTGCCTATTGCGCCGCACCAGAGCATTTGACCTTCTCCCCAGGAAGCGGACCGTCTGCAGTGAGATGATGCTTGGGGGGAAGGTCATAGACAGCATGGATTCTGGGGGCCCCAGCCGGAGGGCGGGTCAATGTGGCTGATATCAGTTTCCGGGAAGGAGAACTTGCCGCCGGCCGGGAAATTACTGCGTGACCCGGATCGCCGGGGACACTGCAGGCCGCGCGGCGCGGTTCACGCAGCCGGTTGTGGTGAAGCTGTGACCGATACAGGGAGACAGGACAATGAGATCGTTGTGCACCTTCGCCAGCCTGATAACACTGATTCTCGTACTGCAGGGGGTCATCATGACTGCCAGTCAATCAGCCGCCCAACAGCATCCCGGCTGGGTCCGCGTAGCCGAACACGCCACCTTCACCCCCCGGGACACTGCCGAAGACGCCGTCTTTTTGGGCAAGATGTGGATCAGCAACGCCTACGCCCCCGGGGGCGTCCTCGTCCGCGACCTGTGGAACTCCGCCGACGGCGTGACATGGACGAAAGTCCTCGACGAGACCCCTTACGATGGCTACAGCGAAATGGCGGTCTATCAGGATAAGCTGTGGGCCATCAAGGGCAGTGTCTGGAACTCCACCGATGGCGTCACCTGGACCAAGATCCTGGACAGGACCCCCTTCGGCTCCCGCGGATATGGCGAAGTGGTCGTGTACAACGTGTCGATGTGGCAGCTCGGGTCTGGGCGGGATGTCTGGAGTTCGACGGATGGCGTGACC
>CAYNMY010000429.1:0-2573 GCA_964398275.1 uncultured Armatimonadia bacterium
CGTTGATCTCCACGCTGGTCTGCATATCGGAGGCCGTCGAGTATATCCGCGACTCCTGGGTGGGGATGTTGGTATTCCGCGGGATGGTCACGTCCGCCACATCGCCCAGCGTCTCGACACCGAGGCTAAGCGGCGTGACATCCATCAGCACGATGTCCTGCGCTCCGCCGCTGAGTACTGCTGCCTGAATCGCTGCGCCACACGCCACCACCTCATCCGGATTGATGTCCTTGCGCGGCTCCGTGCCGGTCAGCTCCGTCACCAGCTCCTGGACCATGGGGATGCGCGTTGAGCCACCCACTAGAATAACCTCATCCAGCTCACCTTTGCTGACGCTGGCCTCTGCCATTGCATCTTTGACCGCAACTTCGGTCTTGCGCACCAGGTCACCGATTAGCTCTTCGAGCTTGGCGCGGGTTATCGTCATCTCCAGGTGCTTGGGCCCTTCACCCTCAACCGAGGTGATGAAGGGCAGGCTGATACTGCTCTGCACCGTCGTAGACAGCTCGCACTTGGCCTTCTCTGCGGCTTCCTTGAGCCGCTGGAGGGCCTGGCGGTCCTGGCGCAGATCAATAGCGGTGTCCTTCTTAAACTCGCTGGCGAGGTAGTTGACCAACAACTCGTCGAAGTCGTCGCCGCCGAGTTGCGTGTCGCCCGAGGTGCTCAGCACGTGGTAGGCGTCGCGCTCGTCGTCCCCCGCGATCTCAAGGTCGAGTACCGACACATCGAAGGTGCCACCGCCCAGGTCGTACACGAGGATGGTCTTTTCGCCCTCGGCCATGCCCCGGCCATAGGCCAGCGCCGCCGCGGTCGGCTCGTTAATGATCCGCAGCACGTTCAAGCCGGCAATCTCGCCCGCCTGCTTGGTCGCGGTGCGCTGGTCGTCGTTGAAGTACGCCGGGACCGTGACCACTGCGTCGGTGACTTGCTCACCAATGTATTCTTCCGCATCATTCTTCATCTTCTGAAGAATCATCGCGGAGATCTGCTCAGGCGTGTAGTCCTTGCCGTCAATGGTGTGCTTTTTGCGCGAGCCCATCTCGCGCTTGACCGACGCAACAGTACGGTCGGGATTGAGCACCACCTGCCGCTTAGCGGGTTGGCCGACCAGACGCTCGCCGGTCTGGGAAAATGCCACCACCGACGGGGTCACCCGGCCACCCTCGGGATTGATAATCACCTTCGGCTCGCCGGCCTCGATCACTGCCACACACGAATTCGTCGTACCCAGGTCAATACCAATTGCTTTTGCCACTACAGTTCACCACTTTCTTCGATTTCCGACATTGTCAGGACGGGCAAGGGTCTAGCTCGCCTTGTTCGCCTCTTTTACCTACCACAATTATACATCTTTAGCGCCCTAATGTCAAGTCCCTTTACTTCAGGAGCTTAAACATTGCTCGTATTGACGTTCCCCAGGCGGTCATGGTTCAGTCTGAACTCGTGAAAGAAAGCAACGCAAGTGGTTCGCGGATACGCCATCAGGGCCGGCGGAGGTGGGTCAGCATCGGGGAAATCAGTGCCTGGTACACCACGGTGAAGCATTGAGGAACTGCTTGAGACCTGCCGCCACTTCACCGAGGCCACCGGCGAGCAGGCGCTGACTTCAAAGCCCCTCCAAGTAGGTGCGCGGCACTTGGTTCCCCACGTTGAGAATGAGGTTGGGGTCGAGGGCTTGCTTGGCGCGGGCGATCTGCATGAGGCTCTCTTTGCCGTACATTAGCTCCAGATAGGGCATGGTGCGTCCGTTGACGGTAATAGTTTTCTTGCCCACGCCGTGTTCGCCGGAGATCGTCCCGCCGAAGGAGATGGCCTGCTTAGCCAGGTCGGCGTACAGTTGCCTTACGAGGCTCAATTCGTCTGGGTTGTGGCTTATGAACTCAACGTGCAAGTGGTAGTCGCCGATGTGGCCGAATACCAGGTAGTGGTTGCCCTCCCGGGGGAACTTTCCCTGAAGCGCGGCGCCTGCGGCGTGATAAGCCTGGAGCATGTCAGAAAACTTATCGGCCGGGACGACAAAGTCGGTGACCCATGCCTGGCTGTCGTAACGGCGCAGGTAGCTGTGGACCTCATCGGGCAGTGAATGGCGGAACTCTTTCTGCTCCCGCCTGTCTTCGGCCGTCTCGGCAAACCAGTCTTCGGCGGAGTTATTCGCCTCCAGCGCTATCAGCAGGGCATCAAGTTCGTCGAGCGTGCCGGTGACTTCCGTATATACGGCTGCGGCGTAGTCTTTGCCCGCGATTACCTCGTGCTCCATGAAGTCCAGCGAGTTGCCGTCGAAGTACTCGATTGACAGCACGGTCATCGCGCCACCCGCTGCAGCCGCACGCAAATCCTCGATGAAGGCCAGTGCGTCGGCTTCGCTGGTGAAAAAGGCGATCTCCCCGACGATATTCTCCGGCCGCCCGGTCAGTTTCAGGTGCGCCTCAGCTATCACACCCAATATGCCCTCGCTGCCGATGAACAGGTCCACGAGGTCCATTCCGGGCCGGGCGTAGAGGCCGGCGGCGTTCTTGGTTGGGGGCATCTGGTAGGTGGGCACAGGCACGGTATATGCAGTGCCGGATTCGCTG
>CAYNMY010000430.1:0-748 GCA_964398275.1 uncultured Armatimonadia bacterium
GTCGCCGCGTGGAGTGGATGAACGACGGGCCGATGCTTCGCCAGGCTCAGCACCCTCCGTGAAGCTGAGGGGAGGCCCGTCGTACCGTGATGATGACGAGAATCGCTGGGAGGTGCTGGCCCGACCGGCCCGGCGGCTGAAGTGCGGGGAGACTATAGAGTTTGGCGACAAGCTGACGGCCACTGTGGAGGAGGAGTGGCCCGAGGGCAAAAGGATCGTGGCCCTGCACTGCAGCGGGGACTTGATGGAAGTGCTGGCGAAGGTGGGCCTGACCCCGCTGCCTCCTTATATCCATCGCGACCAGCAACCTCCTACTGAGTCTTCTCCCCCGCAAGCCGCTCAGGAAGCTGCCGACCGCCAGCGCTACCAGACCGTATATGCCCAGAATCCTGGCGCAGTAGCCGCCCCGACCGCGGGCCTGCACTTTGATGAGGCGATGCTGTCGCGACTGGAGGCCGCTGGCGTGCGTATTATCCGCATTACCCTCCACACCAGCGCCGGTACCTTCCGGCCTGTCAAAGCCGAGCGCGTTGAGGACCACTCTATGGACCCTGAATACTACCAGATAAGCCCGGAGAGCACGGAGGCTATCAATGAGTGCCGGGCGGCCGGCGGGCGCATTATCGCGGTAGGGACCACCGTAGTGCGCACTCTGGAGACCCTCGCCGACGAGCAGGGCCGGCTGTCTGCCGACAGCGGCTGGAGCGAACTGTTCATATATCCGGGCTATCAATTCAAGGCGATTGAT
>CAYNMY010000430.1:758-2545 GCA_964398275.1 uncultured Armatimonadia bacterium
GGGCAAGCCATTGCAGGTGATGGAGGCGCTGCTGACTCACTTGCCCCCGCCGCGCTCGACGCTGCTGATGCTGGGGTGGGCCTGTGCCGGGCGGGAGCAGGTGCTGGCGGCCTACCAGGAGGCTGTCGCCGAGCAGTACCGCTTCTACAGTTACGGCGATTGTATGTTGTTCTGGTGATTTGCAGGGATTCAGGGGTTCAGGGAGGCAGGGAACGGCAGATCAGAACAGACAGTGGACAGGCGACAGTGGACAGCAACGGTAGAGAACGGCTTTGGTGGACTGTTGCCGTTGCTCATAGCTGTCGTTGCTAATATCTTGCCGCACTCTGGGCCGGCCTCGCTACGCTCGACACGGCCCCTCCAAACGGCCCTTCGGCAGGCTCAGGGCGAGAACGCCCGTCCTACAATTGAGGGAATTGTATGCAATTTGAAATTGTGACCCGCGACCCGAATTCGGCGGCGCGCAGCGGCCGACTGGTGACCACGCACGGGGCGGTGCAGACCCCGGCATTTATGCCCTGCGCCAGCCAAGCCGTCATCAAGGCCTGCGCCCCCCACGATGTGGCAGATTTGGGCATCCAACTGCTCATCTGCAACGCTTTCCATCTGCTGCTTCAGCCCGGCCCTGAGCCTATTGCCACCGCGGGTGGGCTGCACCAGTTTATGAGCTGGCCGCGGCCGCTGGCTACCGATAGCGGGGGGTTTCAGATGTTCTCGCTGGCCGAGCCCAAAGATATAACGGAAGACGGCGTCAGCATCCTCTCACCGCTGGATGGCAGCCGCATCCAGCTCACCGCCGAGCGCTCCATCCAGATTCAGAATCAACTGGGCGCGGATATAATAATGGCCTTTGATGAGTGTACGTCCTACCCGTGCGAGTATGATTATGCGGCGCGGTCGGTGCAGCGCACCCTACGCTGGGCACAGCGCAGCTACGTGGCCCATACTAATAGTGACCAGGCGCTGTTCGGGATAGTCCAGGGCAGTGTCTATCCGGACCTGCGGGAGCACAGCGCGGCGCAGACAGTGGCCATCGGGTTTGACGGCTATGCGATTGGCGGGCTGTCGGTAGGGGAGAGCCGGGCGGAGATGTTCGCGGCACTGGAGGCCTGCGTGCCAGCCCTTCCGGAGGATAAGCCTCGCCATCTGATGGGCGTCGGCACGCCCCTGGACATAATACAGTGCGCCCAGCTCGGCATTGACCTATTCGACTGCGTCCTGCCCACCCGCAACGCTCGCCACGGCAGCCTGTTTGCCTGGGAGGGCTTGGTGAAGATCAACAATGCCCAATATCGGGATGACTCGCGACCTCTATCCCTCACCTGTGATTGCCCGGTCTGCCGCCGCTACAGCCGCGCGTACCTGCATCACCTGTTCCGGCTGCATGAGGCGGCTGGCTGGCAACTGCTGAGTCTGCATAACCTGTATTTCTATGCTCAGTTTATGCAGCGGCTGCGGGAGGCGATTGCCGCCGGCACTGTGCAGGAACTTGCGGCGCAACTGAGCACCTGGACAGACAGGGATGCCACGGGATTGCCGTCAGAGCCAGCGGATTGAAATGCTGAGGTCTGGATGCCGTCCCATCGCGTAACGGCGAAGCGCAGCAGCCTCAGAGTATTTGGTGCCCCGCGTTACCGCACCTTGAAGCTGGCCGTCCACTCCGGGGGCGCCGGCGGAGTAGTCTGGAGCAGCTCACGCCAGGCTTCGTCGGTCAAGCGGTCGGCCATGGGGTGCTTGAATTCGTAGTAACTCAGCACCGGCCCCATGCCCAGTGCTGTGCGGCCATC
>CAYNMY010000431.1:0-2533 GCA_964398275.1 uncultured Armatimonadia bacterium
ATGATGTCGCTGCCCCGCAGCGGCGAAGTGCATTGGAGCAGAGCGACGGCATCGGGCACGTAGCCCTCGGTGCTTTCCAGGTAGTCCAGGGCGTGTACCAGCGCCGGTTCGGTCTGGGAGGTGTCGGTGGCGATTTCCGGCGGGCGCGCGATGATCTGCGCACCGGCGGCGCGGGCGACCCGGGCGATCTCGTCATCATCGGTGGAAACGACGACCCAGTCGAGCAGCTCGGCCCGCTGGGCGGCCTCGATCGTCCAGACAATCAGCGGCTTGCCGGCCAGCAGCACCACATTCTTGCGCGGTATTGACTTCGAGCCACCCCGCGCGGGGATGATTCCCAGTACCTTCAGGCTTTGTTCGGCGGATGTCTCAGTCATCTTAGTATTCGGTAGGGCGGGCGCTGGCCTGTCGTACCATATCACGGTAGGAAGAGCGTGCTATCTCCGCGTGTAGTGCCACTCACCTATCTTCTCGCCAATGCTCCAGTACTCCGCCCACAGGCCCAGCAGGGGATTGATCCTGGCGGTGTCTAAACCGCCGTCTTCGGTCAGGACATCCTCGTCCACGTGCACCGCCACGATCTTGCCCATTACCCACTCGTGATTGCCCAGCGGTACGGTCTGGATCAACTCGCACTCCATGCTCACCGGACATTCTTCAATCAGCGGCGAGCGGATCTGGCTGGCCGGCTGAGTAGTGAAGCCGCAGGCGTCGAACTTGTCAACGGTCTGGCCCGAGCGGGTGCCGCAGACGTCGGCCTGCTGCATCTGGTCGGCCGAGGGCAGGTTCACGCCGAAGTCACCCGTCTCGGTGATGAGACCCAGCGAATACTGCGCCCGCCCAATAGCCACGCCTACTACCGGTGGGTTGGACGAACAGATGGAGCTGGCGCCGATCGTAATGATGTTGGGTTTGCCCTCCGCGCCGATCGTGCTGACCAGGCATATCGGCCACGGGTAAAAATATCGGCTCATTGGGCTGTCCATCAAACGCTTTGCCACAGCAATCACGCTCCTGAGTAGTTGACCGATACGGCTTGACTGGGTCTCTTGTTTCGTGTAAATATAGCACCAGCTATCAACACAACAACACTTCGCCGTAGCTGCATGTGATACCTGCCTGCGGATTTGTGCGGCAGAGGGCTACGGTTGGGCTAGCCGGACATTATGATCGCGAAATCCCAAAACTACCGCCGCGGTGTGCTGTTTGGTGCGTTGGTCTTGCTCCTGAGCATCTGCGTACCGGCGGTGCAGGCCACTGGTCCGGCCGATGCAGCAGCGCAGTTGCGCCAGAAGCTGGCCGGTTTGCTGGCCCATCCCGCTCTGCGGGGTGCCGAGGTGGCGGCGTACGTGGTCACGGTTCCCGACGGGGAGCCGCTTTATGGCCTCAACCAGCATCAGCCCTTCACGCCGGCTTCCACGGTGAAGCTGCTGGTCGCGGCCAGCGCGCTGCGGCTGCTGGGCCCGGACTTCGTCTACCATACCTCGGTCTGGACGCCGGCGGCGCCGACTGAGGCCGGAGCCATACCCGGCGACCTGATCATCGTGGGCACCGCCGATCCTGCGGCGAACGCTACGGTCTACACCCGCATAGCTCAGCAACTCACCGCCCACGGGATTACTCAGGTGGGCGGCGGCATAGTGGGTGCGGGCGCCGTAGTCGCGGCGGAGAAGGACAAGGGCTTGAAGGCGGCTCAGGCGCTGTTGCGGGCGCTCGCCCGCAAAGGTGTCCAGGTCGGGCATGAGGCAGCAGAGGGTACTGTGCCCCCGGGTGCGTACCTGCTCTACCGCCGCGAATCAACCAGCCTGCGCGACTACATTCGCGCGGTTAACATCCACTCGGACAACCGCCAGGCGGAACTGCTCTTGAGAAGCCTGACCAGCAGCTTCGGTAATCCCCACGATCCGGACCACGGATTCATTGGCGAACTCTGGCAGGAGCACGGCCTGGATGTCGCCGGGCTGAGGTTGATCGAGGGCAGCGGCCTGTCGCACCGCAATAAGGTCACGCCGGCTTTGCTCACCCGTGTCCTAGCAGAGATCGCCCACGATGAGGCCGAGCTACAAGCGCTGCTCGATTCCCTACCCGTGGCGGGGCTGAGAGGCACGCTGAGCGGGCGGATGCGCGGGACCGTCGCTGAAGCTCGCGTCTATGCCAAGACCGGCACGCTCAAGAGGGTCAGTTGCCTGGCGGGGTACGTGTGTGTGGACGGATTACCGCGCGTGGCCTTCACGCTGATGATGAACGGGTATTCCTGCTCGCTGAGAAAAGCGCGGGCCATTCAGGACCAGGCGGCCATCCAGATGGTCAAGTATGCGCTGACCCAAGCGGAGCAGCCGCAGCCCGTGACCGTTAGCGAGCGGGCCGGCCTGGAGCGATAGTAGTTAGTTGCGTAAATCATCGTGAGATTGCTCACGCCTTTTGGGGCCAGCCTTGAAAGCTTCGCGTTGCGAAGCTTCCGGCGACAGGCCCCTCCGAAAACCTTATTGTACCATTGTGTTACGCCGTTGGAGGGGCCGTGTCGAGCGCAGCG
>CAYNMY010000432.1:0-2528 GCA_964398275.1 uncultured Armatimonadia bacterium
ACGTCGCGGCCCCGGCCCGGTAGGTAGTCAGCCGGTACCAGCCCCTTGCCGGCACATCGAAGTGGTACATAAGCCCCTGGTTGGGGTGCATCTCGACATTGGTCTGTCCCCGGACAACACAGTCAATAACCGCCAGACCGGCGCCGGAACGGTGCCACCGGCCGAAGTTGCCCCCCGGCTTACCGCCGAGCACGCAATCTCTGAGCACGCAGTCAGGCGTGTTAGCATATATGGCTCCGTTCGGGCAGTCAAGACCCTCCAGGGTCACGCGGCAGTTGCCCGTCTGGATGCACTTACCCTTCTCCGGGCCCCAGATGGGCCGCGCCGCGCCGGGACCATACGGCTTGAAGCTGACCACGTCGGGCAGGGGATCGCTGCCCAGCTTGGGCCGGCGGGGCATGGGACGACTGAGGCTGTCGGTAAAGGTATCACCGCGCCGCAGGTAGATCGTGTCCGGCTCGCGATTGCCAAGGGCCGCCTGCCACGCTTTGGCGACCGTCTTGAACGGTCGGCCTTCCGAGCCATCACCGGTATCATCATTGCCCAGATTCGCGACGTACCAGTCAGCGGCCCCAACCGGCCCGGCGACAAAGGCGCTGCCACTGACGACAGCAAGCGCCACCAATAAAACGACCATCAACTTCCTAAGGCTATCAGACATAACAATCCTCCCGTGACTTTGTTCCACAAGCACTGTCCCTCTGCCAGTGGTTTCGCGGCATGTCAGCATTGCACCTGCCGGGCGCCATTCTCCGCATTGCTATTGCTGAGCCAGCTCTGCTGCGGCTAACCTACCAGCGAACACAACTGGACTGTATCCCGGGTTCGCTGCTGCCAAGCGAGGATTCTTGCAGTAAGCTCCTCGACGACTTGCCGGTATTCCGCTCTCGCATAGAGGTTGACCATCTCGCCGGGATCCTCGCGCAGATTGTACAGCTCGCCCAGGTCCCCCTGACAGAGGTTGAGCTTCCAGCCATCCGCGGTGACGACCGTCCGCAAATGAGCTTGAGTCAGCCTCTCCATCTCGTCTTCGGACAGAATCCAGTTGTCCACGTAACCGTATCTGTCGTACTCATTCTTGGGGTTATACTCGATGAAGACGTCCTGGCAGTCCAGTACGCGCTCAGTGGTCACATACGGGGCGAGATCGCGTCCCTCCAGATGATCAGGCAGGGGACAGCCCAGCAGAGACAGCAGCGTCGGTACGAGGTCCACATTGCTGACGGGAGCGTCAATGAATCGTTGCTCGCTCCCCCATTGTGGTACCCTCATAAGCAGCGGCACCTTCACCGACTCCTCATACATCACTCGCTTGGCCCGCATCATGTGGTTCCCCAGCATATCACCGTGATCACTGGTAAAGATAACAATCGTGTTATCGTCGAGCCCACAGACAGCCAGGCAGTCGAGTACCTCGCCGACGTAGTAGTCTACCAGGCTGACCAGCCCGTAGTACCGGGCGATATTCTCCCGGTACCACTCCTCGGACATCTGCCCCAGCCGCCGGGAGAACAGTCGGCTCCGCAGCGGCTTGGTCTCGTCCTCGGGTACCATAAAGTTGGGGCTGAATTCCAGCTCATCGGGGTCGTACATCCAGTCAAACGGCCCCAGGAACGGCGGATGAGGTTCGGCGAAACTCACATAGGCCACAAAGGGCCGATCCTGGTTCTTGTCAATGAAATCGCAGGCGTGCATGGCCGTGAAGGCCGGCTTGGTAAGCTCCTTGGGGAGGCTCAGGCAAAACCTGCGCGAGAACCACTTGAACCCGTCATCGAACTGTGCATCCGGCTCAAGCCCCTGCGCCTTCAGGAAGTAGTGATAGTCCGAATGGCGTGACCTCAACAAGTCATCGGGCAGATTGGGATGATATGCGTCCTCGGTGCTGACCCAGTTTTTCTCGAAGCCGCGCTGGCCGATGATCTCCGGCCCGAGATGCCACTTGCCGAAGAAGCCGCACTCGTAGACCCCGTCCGGCAGCATCTCCGCCAGTGTCGGATATTCAGTGGACAAGGGAATCGCGTTGTTGTGCGTGTACCCATTGGTATGCGGATACGTCCCGGTCATCATCGAGGCGCGTGACGGGCCACAGACCGGCTGAGAGACATAGCAGTTGTTGAAAACCACGCTGTCCCCGGCCAGCCCGTCGAGGCACGGGGTATTGACGTTCGGGTTGCCGTAGACACGAAGCGTGTCCTGACGTTGCTCATCGGTGAATATAAACAGAAGATTAGGTATGCGCATGGCACTCCCTTGGCCTATGAGCCCCTATGCGGGGCAAACCGGCTGAATCCAAGCTTTTTCGACATCGCCAGGGACTGTGGGGTTAGGATGGGGACGGCTCGAAGTGACCACAGCCCGCACGTACAGCTCTTTGCCCGTGAATTGGTACGACGGCTGGAGTCCCGATACCTCCGCCAGAACCTGGCCGATCTGCTCGCTGTAGCGCTGCGTGGTCCGCACCGGATTGCCCTCGTCATCAATCACCGGCGTCGCAGTCTGATCGAACCCAGCTCGGAAGAGCCCCCCTC
>CAYNMY010000433.1:0-2527 GCA_964398275.1 uncultured Armatimonadia bacterium
GGCCTGGCTCGGGTTCGCCCACCTGGACGCGGCGGGCGGCTTCGTGATAGGGCGCGTCCGGAGCTACCGCGCGTACGGCCTGGTAGACCTCGGTGTCAGCGTGAGGGGCCAGGATTACCAGAGCGCGTTCGCGCATAGCCGCCACGATTTCGCTGACCTGGGCGGGGGTCTTGCCCGGGCAGAAGATCACCTCGGGGAAGCCGGTGCGCAGGGCGCGGTGGTGGTCCACCTTGGCAAAGCCGAGGTCCTCAAAGGGCAGGGCGCGAAGCCGTTCCAGCGCCGCCTCGCAGTCAACTTGGCCCGCCGCGACCTGGTTGAGTAATTGCCGCAACCGTTGTTCATCCATCAGCAATAACCTTTACGCTAGAGCGGCAGTAGCACCGGTTCGCCGCGTTCGTGCGACAGCCGGGCAGCCTCGGCGATCTCCACGTTGCGCAGGCCCTCGATCCCGGGAATAGTCGGCTCGGTGTCGCTGCGGACGGCCTCGACAAACTCCCTTAGTTCCCGGCGGAACGCCTCCTCATACTTCCCGGCGAAGTCCGCCTGATCCACGGTGGTAAGCTCATCGTCGCCCTTGCGCTGGTAGGCTAGATAGTCGTTGCGCCTGTTGAATATCAAGGTGCCTTCGGTGCAGAAGATCCTGCCGTCATACAGGCCGGCATAGGACGAGTGACCCTCGAGCAGTTGCGCGACGTGGCCCTGCCCAAACGAAATCATGACCGAAGCAAAGTCCTCGTAGTCAATCTCCGTGGGCAAGAACTGCTCGAGACGAGCGAAAACGCTGGCAACCTCACCGAGTATGCAGCGGATGAAATCAATCTCGTGGGCGCCAATCTCCAGCAGCGGTCCGCCGCACTGGTCGCGGCGCATCCGCCAGGGCTGGGCGTGCGAGCCGCCCCAGGGGCCGCCTATTCGGGTCACTTGCATCCCGAACGGCTCTCCCAGATTTCCCTGGGCAATGAATTCCCTCATCCAGACGAACGGGAATATGTAGCGCAGGACCTGGCCGATCATCAGCTTCACGCCATTGACGCTGGCTGCCTGGATCATGCGCCGGGCGTCGGCGACGTTCAGGGCCATTGGCTTTTCACAGAAGATATGTTTGCCCGCCTGGGCCGCGGCAATGGTCAGCTCAGCGTGCAGGTGGTTGGGAGCCGCAACGATCACCGCATCCAGATCGTCGCGGGCGAGCAATTCCACCAGCGAAGGGATGATTTGCGCGCCAAGTTCCCGGGCTGCCTCGCCAGCGTGCTCTTCGTCGGGTTCGCAGACAAGAGCCACCTTGCAGTCGGGCAGCGTATCAACAGTCTGGGCCAGGTGCCGGCCCATTCCTCCGGCACCGATCAGGCCAACCGTCAGCAATTCCTGCTCGGGCATCGTTTTCTCCGATCACTGGCGTTTTGAGGGGGCGGGCACGCTGTGGGCAACCCAGGTGCCAGTCGCAACCTCTTGGTGCCTACGCCACTGGTTGGGCTGCTGCTGCTACGACCGCACGCTCGGAGGCTTGTTCCGCACTGGCCTCACGCCGGAACAGGATGTTTACAGAGACATCCCCGGACATCATCAGCGGCTCCCATCCATCGGCGACCATATTGCGAACTTGTTCGTTGAAGCGCCCTAGCGTCGAATTCTTGGGCATCTGTAGAAGCCGGTATTCGTAAGTGGGCATAGCTAAATTTCCTCTCTGAGATTGCCTTGTAGATGGTTCGAGGCGCGGGGACTATCGCAACTGTTGTCGCGGCACCATGACTTGCGCGGCAGACGGCCAGGAGAATAACCGCGATCGCGATGGTCGTGAGCAGGACGCGGGCATCGCGGCTCAGCCGTTGCTTAGGGCGCCCGTAGACGTACACGCGACGGCCCCGCGCGCGCCTGCGCTCCAGCTCCGCGAGCAGCTTAAGCTGGTGCTTGGGTACTTCAACGCCGCAATGGGCGCATTCGGGCACATTCTCAGTTATCCGATTGCCGCATCGCACACAGGCCACCTGTGTCTCGCTATCCAAGTCCACTCGCCCCTCTCTCTCTACTCCTTACTTGCAGAGCATTAGTGACTTCGCTATGCGCCGGTCAATTCCTCCCTCCCGGCCAGCAAAAAGCGTCCGAAGCCGCAGGGAAGATGCAGGCGGGCACAGTGGTAACGAACTGTAAGCATGGCGTAAAGCAGCGAGAAATATCGGTCAAGTGCCTAAACGGATAGGGCCTTTGCTCCGATAGAAATACTGCACGGGCTGGGAGCAACCCGTGAAGAGGGAAGTTCACGTATGGGACAGTCGGCTCTGAAGTACTACGTGACCAGTGAGCAGCCCGGTCAGATCGAGCAACTACGCAACCAAATATCTACGGCTGAAGACGTACCGGCTCTGCTCGCGGCCGCATACGCTGCGGGGGCGCCCGCCCAGGCGGATTTGTGGGCCGCCGCAGCTATAGACTACCCCTCGCCCAGCATCTGGTTCCACACCAGGCTGCCGCTGGGTGAGAAACTGCTGGAGCAGCAGGCCGAAGACATCAACCGCCAGGCGGGGCTGAC
>CAYNMY010000434.1:0-2525 GCA_964398275.1 uncultured Armatimonadia bacterium
TCAGCGGCGGAGCGGATCTGGTCCGGCGTCATCAGGTACGCCCGCTGTTCCAGGCCGGTGCCGGCTGCCTTGAACAGCGCGCGGCTCACCGCCATCAGAGCATGGGTGACCGGTGCCAGCAGGTAAGTCAGCCGCTGGACCGGTCGTGCCACCCGTAGTGCGACCCGCTCGGGGAACAATGATCCGTAGGTCTTGGGAGTCACCTCGGCTAGCACCAGGATTACGGCGATCATACCGATGTGCAGCAGTTCGTGTTGGGAGGTAGCGTGCTCCGGGATAAGATGCTTCGCCATCACGGTCGTTATGGTCGCGATCATGATGATCCCGGCGTTCATTGACACAATAAGCGCGGTCAGGTAATGGCCACTGGCGCGCAACTGGCGGATTATCTGCGCCCGCTGATCGCCTCGCTCGGCCCGGCGGCGAACCCTTATCGGGTGCACCGCGACGAGCGCCGCCTCGGCCAGCGAAACGAAGAATATCCCGCCCAGCAGGACAACGATGACGACTGCTCCTATTGCAGGTAAGGGATCGTCCAAGGGCTACGTCAGCCTCCCGGCCGGAGCAGCAACTGAGTGGTTGCTTGCTGTGCGACTTGTCTTGTCGGTCTGCGCGTTAGTCATTGGTTTCGTGCGTCTGCTGGATGACGCGTACCTTCTCGATACGATTGCCTGCCGTCTCCTCGACGACCAGAATCAGGCGGCCCCACGACAGCTGTTCGCCTTCGGTGGGTATATGCCCGGCGATGTCCAGGATCAGCCCGCCCAGACTATCGTATTCAGTCTCGGGCAGTTCCTCGAGCACGTAGTTGGCCAGCAGATGCAGAGAGATGCGGGCATCGCAGAGCAGTTCGTGCTCACCGACTGCTTCGATCTCAAGCTCGGCCACGTCGTACTCGTCGGTGATCTCGCCGACTATCTCCTCCAGGAGGTCCTCGACGGTCACCAGTCCGGCGGTGCCGCCGAATTCATCCTTGACGATGGCGATGGTGCGGTGGTTGGCCTGGAGCTGGCGGAGCAGCACGTTAGCGGGCAAGCTTTCGGGCACAAACATCGGCGCTCGTGCCACCCGTCGCACTGGCTTGTCCATCTCACCCTTGCGCAAGTAGGGCAGTATGTCTTTGAGGTGGATGATGCCCACGACATCGTCCAGGTCGTCTTCGCAGACCGGCAGGCGGGAGAAGCCCTCAGTTGAGCCGGTTGCCAGGGCCTCTTGCAGGCTATCTTCGGCGTCCACCCAAACGATGTCCGGACGCGGCGTCATAACCTGAGCGACGGTCTGGTCGCCGAAGTCCAGCGCCCCGTACAGCATCCGGCGCTGGACGGCCGGCACCGTGCCCTCCTGCTCGCCCTGCTCGATCATGGCTTTGAGCTGGTCCTCGGTTACCGGAGCAGTTGCACTGTCCGGGCGGACCCCGGCCACAAACAGCAGGCCGCGCGCGATAGTGGTCAGCACGAAGATGACCGGGGCCAGGACGGTGGCGAATATGGCGATCGGCACGGCCGCGCGTGCCGCCATCGGCTCAGTGTGGCGTATGGCGTACTGTATTGGGGTAACCTCGCAAAAGATTAGAACGATGACGATTACGGAAACATAGGCGATGATTGGGCCGATGGTCGGATCAATGTACTTGACGGCCAAAGTCGTAGCCAGGCGCTCGGCGGTGTAATTGGAAACGGTGATGGCGATAAGGACGGTAGACAATACCCAGGTGCGATGGCCACGCAAGAACAGAAGCAATCGGGCGAGGCGCCAACCCTTTTCGGTGAGATAGCGCAACCGGGCGTCGCCGACGGCAAGGAAGGCTACTTCGCTTCCGGAGAAGAAGGCGGAAACACCGAGCAGGAGAAGGATTAGACCTAAGTCTGCTTCCAAATGTTGGCTCACCTGGCAACTGATTACAGTTGCCACCCCACATTATATCAAAACACAGGACTTGGTGCAACTGCCGGGCCCGCAACTCGTCGCCAGCTATCGAGGACAGGGAACCGGTGAGATGGCAATTACGGGCAGGGCCTGCTTGGTTGTGACTGTAGCGGGCCGAGGATGCGTCTCATAGGCAGGAGGCTTGAATGCAATCACTCGTGCAGTATTCAGCACAGATATACCCACGCATAATCCCTGTGGGCTGACACATCCGCCCGTCGTCAGCCGGCGTTGTCTGCCGTCTTCTGCCCAGGCCTGGGTTGTACATCAGGCCTGGCTATGTCTTCTCGGCCACATCTGCCGCTGCCTGCGCGTAGCGCTCGGGCACCATCTCCTGGTCCACGAAGTTGAGGAAGTCATGCTTCTCGTTGGAGCGGTTGTAGCCGTCGTCGAAGGAAATCTTCCCATCGTTGACCAGCCGGGCCAAGGCGGTCTCGAGAAGCTGCATACCCAGTGCCTGCCCGCTGCTCTGGATCACGGACCGCATCAGCGAGACCTTCCGTTCGCGGATTAGGTTACCGATCGCTGTGGAGCCGCCCGCCTCACCGACCATTATCTCGAAAGCGGCGACGCGGCCGTCCTTGTCAATCCGAGGGATC
>CAYNMY010000435.1:0-2524 GCA_964398275.1 uncultured Armatimonadia bacterium
ACTGGCCGATATCACATGCGCGCCGTCAAGCGTGAACGCCAGGTCCACCACACTGGCCGCATGGCCCCGCAGAGTTGCGACTCTCGTGCCACTGAGCAGGTCCCAGCAGGTAATAACGCTGTCATCACCACCAGCGTAAATGTACTTGCCATCCGGCGCACAGGCCAGAGCCCGCACCCAACTGCCCTGGACCATCTCAGCTTCGATCTCGCCAGTCTCCAGATTCCATTTCAGAATGCGGCCGTCACGACCTGACGAAAACGCATAGTCACCCTCAACTGCAAAGCAAACGGCTTGCACCCAGCCGCGGTGCCCTTCAAAGGTGCGCAGCAACTCCGCCGCCTCCAGGTCCCACAGCCGCACCGTACCGTCACGACCGGCACTCAGGGCCCGCCGGCCGTCAGCAGATACTGCCACTGACAACACCCCGCCCCGGTGCTCCCTCATGGCATGGGTCGCCTCATCGCTGTCAGGGCTCCAGATGCGAACACGACCATCGCCGGCGGTGCTCAACAGCCGCCGGCCATCAGGTGTGTAGGCCACCGAGTGAACGTAGCCGAGATGGCCTTTCAGCTCGCGAATCAGTTTGCCGTCAGGGAGGCTGAATTCGCGCACCACACCGTCTTTGCAGCCGGCGGCGAGTTTGCTGCCGTCGGGCGCTACCGCCACTGCATAGGCCCCGCCCGTCGCGCCCTCGATGACACCCAGCGCCTCTCCGGTGGCGATATCCCAGAGCCGCAAAGTCGTATCAGACGACCCACTGACTGCACGCCGGCCGTCCGGCATCAGCGCAACCGCTTCTACGCCCTGGCTGTGGCGCTCCCAGGCAATTGTCGGCAAGCCGGTGGCGGTCTCGCTTTCCACCACCATACCGGCTCCATAAGAGAGCACCCGACTGCCATCTGGTGACACGCGGATGTGGGTGCAGTAAACCGCATGTGGACACCAGCGCAGCAGGACCTCAGGCTTCTCGCGATCCCAGCGGCGGATCGAGCCATCCCGCGAGCCCGTCAGCAGTTGGCTCGGATCCTTGCAGTAGGCCACGGCAGTGACCGCAGCGCCCTGATGGCCCGTGAACCGCTTGAGTTGCTCGTAGCCGTCTATCTTGTACTCGGCGGCCATGGTGCGGCTACCGTTGAGAACGCGCTTACCGTCGGGGGACAGTTCCAGGCTGCGTCTATGTGAGTAGTAGTTATTGTGCCACTCGTGCAGCAACTTCCCTGTCGCCAGGTCGTAGTGAGCGAGTATCGGGTTATCTCCGCTGTAACTGCCATCCACGAAAGCGGTCTTGCCCTCGGCATCATAGATGCCCTGGAGGAAACCATACAGTTTGTTGCCCTTCATGGAGACGAGTTCCTTACCGGTGGTCAGCTCAAACTCCTTCAGCGTCGGAGGCCTTGCACCGGTAGTCAGCACTCGCGTACTGTCGGGTGAGTAGCGGGCAGTGAGCAGCCCCGCCTGCGCGGTGGGGAAACTGTGCAGGATCTCATTCTTCGCGATATCCCACTCATGGACGTTACCGCCACTGTCGGCCAGCAGCACGGCCTGGCCATCCTCACGGACGTCCATGGAGCGAATGCCGCCGGGGATCACCCGCTCACGGAACAGCCGCTCTCCAGTCTTGAAGTCCCATATCTCCACATCACCACCGTACGCAATCAACGCTCGCCCGTCCGGAAGGTAATCCAGATCCCCAATGCCGCCACGCAGCCGTAAGGTTCCGAGGCGCTGAACTGCACCCTCGGGCAGGGGATCGCCCAGCCGGTCCTCCGTCGCCTGTGCCAGTGCCCCTGCCGAGAACACGGCCACCTCAAGAAACACCACCGCCAGACACGCTCTAAGCAGGTACATGCTCATGCCTCCTTGTTTTTCCCAACGGTCTCAGACTCGTGTTCTCTCGCAGGTCCGTCACTTCCCCGGCCGGGACTTGCCAGCTTCTCCCTGGCCGGAGTCCACCCATCTCGCTGACCGCCCTAAGGGCAATACGGACACTGCTCAACCGTCCATTCCACCGGCTTGCCGGCAACAAACTCTATCGCATGTTCCTGAGGTATTCTGTCCGGCCCCCAGACATTGTTGTACGCGCGGGTATTGGCGGTTGAGCGCACTGAATCCTCTACGGAACGTGCGAACCAGTTATTGTGGATTTCGGCCCCGTCCGAGGGTGTGCCGCGAATCCCCACGTGGGTGTGCGGACTCAAGAAGGTGTTGTGATGGATGTGCATCCAGTCGCCGGCAATGTCGGTGCCGTCACCGCGATCGCGCCCCCCGTGCATGTCGCAGTGACTCCCGTTGGCATTCTCCATAATCAGGTTCCAGGCCCCCTCATAGCCCGACCCGGGTGCCCCACTCGACTTGAGGGGATGGCGGCAGTAATCGAACTTGTTAGCGATGATGCGAACGTCGCCGGCACCATCGGCCGCGACCCCGTAACCCCCGCCGGTCAGTTGGCAGTGGTGAATGTAATTGTGATGCACATGAGTATTCAGCGACCCGGTGCCTGCTCCGATGGCAATTGAGTTGA
>CAYNMY010000436.1:0-2513 GCA_964398275.1 uncultured Armatimonadia bacterium
GCCTGATCACTATGACAATAAGGTTTCGCAGGCGAATCTGTGGCAAGATGACGCCGGGAATGGGCCTGACTTCTGCCGCGGGCGGCTGGGGCTGGGGCTGGGGCTGGGGCTGAGGCCTGGGGATAGGCTTCGGAATTGGCTTGGGGATAGGCTTCGGGATTGGCTTGGGAACGGGCCGCCGCTGCAAGACCTGCGCTACCTGCGCGCCGTTGGTAATAAATTGGACTCGGGAGCCCTCTGCGACCGCCGTAGGCTCCACCATAGCGCCGGGAATCGGGGCGAACACGCTGAGCAGAGCCGGTTCGCAGCGCACCTGCCGGATGCGCCCCCGGTAGCTAACGACTTCGAAAGGCGGGCCGTCGGGCGCCTCGCCCAACTGGATGCTGCACCCCTCCCCGTGCAGCCACACCGGGCTGGCCCCGAAATTGGCCACCAGCGCCTCGTGATCCCCGTCGCCATTCAACACGGCGGCGTAACGCGCCTGGCGCAGCGGCAGAGCGAAAGCCTGCCCGTCCGCTCCCGACCATTGCGCGGTGGGCTCATACCAGAGCCTGGTGTCCTCGGACTCGGGCAGGGCAACCAGCGCGCGCCGCGCGTTTCCGAACTGGTCTTCGCCGACCTCCAACTGGATGGTGTCGAAGGGACAATCAGGCGCGGTGAATTTCCCGCCGGCAGGGGTGGGTAGGTTCTCCAGCATCGCCCACTTACGCTCTCCGCGCTTCAGGACGAGTAAGGTCCTCTTGGCGGGCGGCTGGGCGATTATGCTGGGCGCATCGGACTGAAGCGGGTGTATCGTGATGGTATCGCACACGATGGTCTGGCCCAGGCCCGATAGTGAAGCTATGTTGCGGCCCTGCAAGCGCAGCCGCCCATCAGGGAGGAATTCGGCTTCCGCGCTCCCGCTGAGGCTCAGCTTTCCGCTGTCACCCACTGGGCAGGCTGTATTGCCCAGCTTCATGCGACCGCGTGCCGGCTCGGCTCCCGCCAGCCAGCTTTCCAGAGGTACCTCGACGGTCAGGTCACCCAGCGCCAGATGCAGCTTCATCCGCCAGCCCGCCAGGCCTCGCCGCAGCTCGCACGCGAGGTCGGCGGGGAGTTGTGTTCCCGGGTAGCGCGCGCCGGCGAGAGTGACACGGATCAGGTCGCCCTTATCCTCTACTTTGAGGCGAGGTCGGCCGGCAAAGCGGCGCGTATCAATCACCCAGCGCTCGCGTCCCGCTAGCTTGAAGACCACCCGGTCACGGCGACTGACCAGTTCGAAGCGGCCCAGCAAAGCCGGCCCTACTTTCTTGACCATTGGCGCCATGCTGACTGCGGCAACTCCGGCCAGGCCCAGCAATTCACGCCGGGAAAGGTTGACAGCACCGGGGTCGGACAGCACCTGGGTCAGGGTAGGTTCGGCTTCGGCAGGACGCGATCGCGCGAGGGTACGCAGAGCAGCAAGGTTCAGTCGGATGCGCTTCATCCTACAGCCTCCCATCGGCTTCGGCTTGTCAGGACTACGACCGACAACAACGCACTCCGGTGCGGCGAATGCAATCCACGTCGCATAACTTGCGGCGACCACGAATTAAGAAAGCGAGGATAGTTGAAGTCTACTTCGCCGTAAGAACTACTTCCTCCTTCCCCGCGAGAAAACTATTTGCGCTGTACAGCGCCTGCACCTCAAGCCGCTCACGGCCGGATTCGGGGGAATTCGCCTTCGGGGTTACCCGTGACCTCGTGCAAGAGGGTCATCAACTTGCACAGGCTCTTGAAGCTGACCAGGGGCTGGATGCCGTGGTCGAGATTGGGGAAGTAGCGGCCCTTTGCCAGCAGCGCCGGCACCTTGGCCATCACCTCTTGCTCGATCAGACGCTCCATACCCTCGTTGACTAATTCCTTCTCCAGCCAGCCCATCGTGATGAAGTTCGGGTGCTGCTAGCGGATGGCGAAGTGGTCTTTACCGGCCTTGACCTCGCTGGGATAAATGCAGTTGACGCCGCATTCCTCCACCAGCGGAACCAGGTCCATATGGTTGCCATCGGTATCTATGGCGACCATCGCCACGCCGCAATCTCGGGCAATCTCACCGATTTCGGTGTAAGCGGGCGCACAGAATTCACGGAAGTGGGCCGGGCTGATGAACATCCCGTGGTTGTAGCACATGTCCTCGCCGCACTGGATGATCTCCGGGCGCAGGCGCTCGATCACGGGGAAAACGTAGGTGCGGCGGATCCAGGAAAACCAATCGAGGATTTCGTGCGCCAGCGTGGGGTCGTCGTGCAGGATTGTGCAGGCCCGTTCCGGACCCATAAGTCCCCGCAGACTGCCCCACGTACCCCCGGCACCGACGGCCAGGACGTTATCGCGGTTGTCGAACTTTTTCGCTGCATCGTTTATCTGCTCATCCGACCAGAGGGCGCCCGGTGTCACTCTCTCACGGTAGAATTCCCAGCTCTTACGGTCCCGTACGTGGTATCGGACGTAGTGGGGCATCGAATAGGTACTGTCGTTGTCGAGGCCATGGCGGG
>CAYNMY010000437.1:0-2510 GCA_964398275.1 uncultured Armatimonadia bacterium
ATGCCGTGCTCGGCCTTCCACTGCTCGCCGACTTCCTGCTTCTCCCAGGCAGCGTCGGTCTGGACGGGGAGCCAGCCGGAAGTGTCTACGGACGGATCGTACCACTTCTGGGCTTCACCGACTTCCTCCGGATCCCACTTTATGCGCCATTCGATGGGCAGGTGGCCGATGATCTGCTTGCTGCGTAGCTCTTCGGCTAGACCACGGTCCAGCATCCGATTTTCGCACCATTTCAGCCATGCCAGGTTGGCGATGTTGTCGTACTGAATGCTCTCACGGTAATCATCCAGGCGGCTCATCGCTGCCACTAGCCCGGCGAGATCGCCAGTTTCTTTGTAACGGGCATCAGTCCAAGCGGCAGCCATGCTCAGGCGGGCGTGCTCCAGGCCCTTGGCTAAGAACTCCACGCGGGCGGTGGCCTCGGTATCACCGCGCGCGGCCTCGCGGGCCGCCTCCAGTAGCGCTGTGCCCCGGGCGAAGTGCTCGGGCTTGTATATCTCGTGCCCATGCTCGATAATCCGTCCGTAAAACAGGTGGCTGAGACGCTCGCCATGCTCCAGGGTGAATCGCTCCCAGTACTTGAAGTAGGACTTGACTTGCTTGGCGGCTGGGCCGAAGCCGGAGTAGTACTCCTCCAGCAGTGCCGGAACATCAGCACGCGGATGAGTGTGCATACGGCTGAGAACATACAGGTTAGGGCCGTGAGCGGCCCACGAGCTGGTGAGCGAGTCGAAATCGGTCCCCATCATCCCGTGACGCGCTGCGTAGCGGAACTCGCGTCCAAACCGTTCGGCGAAGATCTCGGGCAGGCAGTAACCCTGCAGGAAGTAGTTGGGGCGCAGGAACAAGCGGGCGCCGGCATCGGCCCAGCCCTTCCATTGGGCGCGTGCTTCCAGAAGTCGCTCCGGGGTTGCGGGGAAGAGCATGCCCGGGACGATGCCGATGATTATGTTCTCGTTGAGCTTCGTCGCCAGGGGCGGATTCTTGTAGTTGGTGTAAGCATAACCGGTGACGATCACGTCCGGATCAATCTCGCGGGCCAGCTTCTGAACGGCTAGATAGAACTTGGCGTAGCGGTCCGACATCGAGTCAGGGTCCGGGCCGTCCCAGGCCTTGCACCTCTCGCAGGTGCACCGGCCGCGCGTGTCGTTTTCGCAGAGGTTGATGTTGCGGAAGACGCCCCGTTCGCGCTCCGCCTGCCAGTTCTGTACAATCTGCTTCCACAGCCCTGGCTCAGAAACGCACATCGAGATAGTCTTCCCGCCAATGTGCGGCTCGCGCTTGCCGTTCTCCAACAGGTTGAAATACTCGGGGTGAGTCTGCCCGTATTTCGCCCAGTATTTGGTGAATGCGTGCCCGTATCGCAGGCTGATCGAGCGGCCCATGCGCTGGCGCCGCAGCCAGACATCTTCGTCGTGTATCGCCTGGGTTCGTGCCTCGCTCGAATAGACCCCCATGTTGCGGAACCTCGAGTTCTTGAGCGTCTGGCGTAGGCTGCGCTGCAATAGCTCCGGTGACCATTGTTTTTCGCCGGCGGGCACTACCACCGTGTCGGTCTTCGGGACAAATGTGCCCAGCTCACCCGGCCACAACCAGCGGACCCCCAGCACATCCTCCAGCAGCTCGTAGACGCCGAAGAGCGTCCCCGCCCAGGTGCCGCGGGTGAGCGGATTGCCGTCCGCATCGCCGCCCGCGATGTAGAGATGACCGCCTGCGGTCTTGATGATAAACGCTTCCGGCTTCAGCTCATCAGGATTGAGACCTACCTGCTGCGTTGCCTGGCAGTTGCCCAGGTATACCCGCGCGCGCGCTTCGGCGGGTATTTCATTTTCCTTAACGATCGGCAGTTCTACGCCGCTAGCTTTCGCGACGTGATACTGTAGCTCGGTCGCGGCATACTTGGCGACCCGCAGCACTTCCTCCGGCACCACGATCACCGCCCGGGCCTGCCCGCCGGCGACCAGCGTCACGTCAGCATAACCTGTCGCACCGGCCACTAGCAATCCGACGACTATCAAACTCAACGCCATTGGACTCTTCATTGTGGCACCTATTCTCCTTGGAGTTTGCTTGCGCACAGCTACCAGTTTCGCCGCCGCAGGTGCGCTTTCCTCTTGCCGTCAAACTGTACGCGCAGGAGAGCGGCCTACCAGGGGCGAACCTTGCTGCGGTTTGTACTAGACTTGCCGACTACCGGTCCAGGAGGGTAACCATGTCCGACTTGAAGATCGCTGTGATGCTGGCCAGTTTTCGCACAGATGTATCCACCGCGATGCAGAAAGCGGTTGAGATGGGCGTGCCGGGTATACACATCAGCGCGAGTGGCGAGTGGGATGCGCGCACGATGACAGCAGGGGCCCGCCAGCAGCTTGTGCAGCACGTGAGCAATCTTGGCCTGGAGATCTCAGCCATCTCCTGCTGGGGGGGTCAGGTGGACCTCACTGAAGCAGAAGGCTGGATGGAGAATATCGCGTGGGGTAAGCAGCTCCTGGAGTTGGCCGCGGACCTGG
>CAYNMY010000438.1:0-2504 GCA_964398275.1 uncultured Armatimonadia bacterium
GATAAGGGTAGACCAGGATGGGACAGTGTATCCCGCGCGTGGCCCGCATACCAGTGCCGGAAATATTCTGGGCGATGCCTGGGAACAGATCTGGGCAAGCCCGTGTTTTACCCGTTATCGCGAGCGCCTCGCCGCGCCGACCCGCTGCGCCGACTGCCCCGACCTGCCCATCTGCGCCGCGGATTGCCCCCGCGATCCGCGCGGTTGGAGTGACGATACCCAAGGTGGTGAAGGCTAATGAAACATCGCTTTATCACGATCATAATCCTTGCGCTCATTGCCAGTCCCGTGGCGCTGGCCCAGGACTACTCGTTCAGCGTGCCCCGGATGATGCTCGGGGTTACGCCCAACAAGGACGCCTCAGTAGACCTCAGGTACACGGTGGAGTTCGCCTGCAACCAGGGCGCTCATGCCATTGATATTGTGGATGTCGGCTTGCCCCACCGCGATTACGACATCGGCAATATACTGGCCAGCGTCAATGACCACCAGGTCTACGACATCCGCACCTCCACGGAGATTGACATTGGGGTCGAAGTCCATCTGGGCGATTATGCCATCCAGCCCGGCGAGAGTGGCACCTTCATATTCACGTGCACCATGCCCAACCTCATCTTCCAGGATACGACCCGCAAAGACTATGCCTCGCTCCAGATAACGCCCACCTGGTGGGGCAGTCAATACGTCACCGGAACCACGGAACTGGGCATCGTCATTGATCTACCCGAGTCAGTCGAACTCGACGAAGCACTCTACCAGAAGGAGGCCTTTGCCGAGAAGGTAACACTTGACGACGGGAGCAAGGCCGTCGTCTGGTATTGGGATGATACGCGCGCTGACGGTCCGCACCTGGTCGGTGTCTCGTTCCCCAAGCACGACTACCGCGTCGTGCGGATGACCAGGTTGATGCTGGTGTGGAAGTGGTGGAAGGAAAACCAAGCCGTCCGGGTCATGTGGGCGCTGGTTTTGTTCGTGCTGCTGGGCATCTTCTTCTTCCGCCTGACCAACGGCACCGGCATCAGCGTGTTCATCTTCCTGCTGGGCTTATCGGCCATCGCCTTCGCCTTCAGCCCCTTCCTGGAAGCAATCGCGCTGCCGGTGCTCATTCCCGTCTGGTGGATCGCCGAGCGCGGCCGGACGGCGGCCCGGCGCAGCTACCTGCCGCCGATTGCCTCGGTGGAGGCCGGCGGCATCAAGCGCGGGCTGACCGTACCCGAGGCCGCAGTAATAATGGAGCTGCCCCTGGGCAAGGTGCTGACGCTGATGGTGTTCGGCCTGATGAAGAAGGGCCTCGTGCGCCAGACTCAGGAAGATCCGCTGGCTGTGGAGCTGCCCGAAGAGTACCACGGAAGCCGTGCGGAGCGTCAGAAGGCGGCCCGCGAGAGCGGCACGGTCATTCACGCCTACGAACAGCCCTTTCTCAATGCCTTCGAGCAAAACCCCGGCACGCCCATCGCCGAGCTTAACCTGCAGGAGGCAATGAAGGGGCTCATCGAGAAAGCTGCCGAACGGATGAGTGGCTTCAACCTGAAGGAGACGCGCGAGTACTACGAGTCAATCGTCTACGGCGCGTGGACCAAGGCCAGGGCGATCGGCGAGCTGGATGCGCGCACCGAATTCGTGGACGATAATCTACTGTTGCTGATGCTCGCCCCCGACTACGACGATACTTTCGATACCTGGCACCACAGCGGCTACCACTATCGCCCGACCTGGTCACAGCCCAGCGGCGGCGTGGCACTGCCGGCACCGGCAACGGTAACGACCGGAGGGCGGACTACCACCGGCGACGTGGCCGCGTCCTTCGCCGGCTGGGCGGAAAATGTCACCGGCAAGCTGGCTGGCACTCTCGATCCGGTATCACTGGGGCTAGGCGACCGTGGTGGTATCAACCTGTCCGGCGTGGACAAGGTGACGTTGGACGCCCTCGAATCAATGGCAGAAAGCTCGGGCAGCGGAGGAGGCGGCGGCTGCGCCTGCGCCGGCTGTGCCTGTGCCTGCGCCTGCGCCGGTGGCGGCAGATGAGCGAGGAATCGGACTACGAGAGCTCCGCCCGGCCCGAGCTGCCCCGTGAAGCTGAGGCGCGGCAGATCTCGGAGTGGCTGGCCGGGCCACGCTCCCGGGCGCTGCGTCGAGCGGCTATCGGTCGGCGCGAACACATACTTGAAGTCGGCGCGGGCCACTGTGTGGTAACCGCCGAGCTCCAGCGCCGTGCCCGAGGTACGGTCATTGCACTTGACCACGACGTGCGTGCGCTCAGCGACGCCGCCGGAGTAGAGCGAATCGGCGGTGATGCCCTGCGCCTCCCCTTTCATCCGAGCAGTTTCGACCTGGTCTTCTTCCAGAATACGCTGCTGTGGATCCCGGACGCCGAATCAGCCATCCAGGAAGCCGCCCGCGTCCTGGAGCCGCAAGGCGTGGTGGTAGCGATAGAACCCGCCTACGGGGGTATGATGGAGCATCCCGACTGGGGCGTGCGGCAGCTCTGGATTCAGGGCTTGTCG
>CAYNMY010000439.1:0-2498 GCA_964398275.1 uncultured Armatimonadia bacterium
GACTCTGGAGAAGGGTGGCCGGGCCGCGGTGGGCATATTTGATGAGCCCATTAAGTACGAAGATGTCTACCTGCTGGGCATCATTGATGAACCAGGGATGGCCTACCGGCGCTGGTCGCCCCGCTATACCGCCGACCGCGGCGGCAGCCGCGATGAGGAAGCCGAGCGGCTGGCGAGGGAGCTGGCCCGGCCCAAGCCCTGGCACGCCCTGCGCATCAAAAACGAGACCGACCAGCCCTGGACCACCGGCGCGGTACTGACCGTACAGGGCTGGCGGCCGATTGCTCAGAGTATGCTGACCTACACGGCGATTGGGGCCCAGGTGGACGTGCGCACCACCGTCGCCCCGGACATCCTGGTCCGCAAAACCGATACTGAAACCGATCGGCAGCCCAAGGCCCGGCGTATTTCCGGTTATGACTACGATCTGATAACGGTCACCGGGGAAATCAAGCTCACCAATCACAAGCAGGAGGAGATTTGGCTCATCGCCACCCGGCAGGTGGAAGGCGAAGTGACCGAGGCCAGTGACGAGGCCGAGTTCACCAAGCTGGCCGAGGAAAGCTTCGGCCTCAACCCCACCAGCCAGATTAAGTGGGATGTGAAGCTGGCCACGGGCGAGGAGAAGACCTTGACCTATGCCTACACAGTTTATGTGAGGGTATAGCCCATCATCACGAACAGACGTGGCAATATGACAGGAGAGTTCGACAAGATGCAGTCCTGGACTTTTCTGCACGCAACTGACATCCATGTGGGCTCACCGAAATCCTTCCGTTTCCGGCCAAGCTGGAACGAACAGTGGCAAACTGCCCGCCAGCAGATCATTGATCTGAATCCCGACCTGCTCCTCGTCGGTGGTGACGTAACACGCGACGGCAATTTGCACAGATATGAGCGGGAAGCCATCAAAACGGACTTTGATGCTTTACCTTTCCCCTATCACGTCGTGCCCGGCAACATGGACACCGGCAACAAGCATACTGATGTGCAAGGCGCCCACGCACAACGCGATAGCATTGGCCTCAACCTGCGGTCCGACCAGATCGAACAGTGGGAGGAGATATTCGGCCCGAGCAACTGGACATTTATCCACAACAACGTACGCTTCTCTGGCTTGTGCGATATGATCCTGGGCTCCGGTCTGCCTGAAGAAGAGCCGCGGTGGCAATGGCTGGAAGCTCAGGTGGACCAGCCGCGGGCCCAGTACCATGTATGGATCATGCACTCGGCACTTTTTGTGGACGATCTTCACGAGCCCAATTGGGACATTACCGACCCGGAATACTATGAGGCCTGGTATTTTGCCATTGACGAGCCGTACCGCAGCCGCCTGATGGAGGTGTTCAGGGCCACTGGCACTAACCTGGTCATCAGTGGCCATGTACACTGCCGCAAGACCCATTTCGCTGAGGGCATCCGCTTTGACATCGGCGCTTCGACGGCGTTCCCGCAGTGGGGGGACCGCTGGGAAGACGGAGATGACACCCTGGGGTTCTTGAAGTACAACGTCACCGACAACGGCATTGAATACAACTTCGTGCCTCTTGCTAGGCTCTCTGACGCTGGGGGCTATGGCCCCGGTGGTCATCCACGCCCCGAACTGCGCGACTACTCAATAGCCTGGGAGCCCGGCGGCGATCCGTCCGTACAATAACCAAGAATCACAAAACGCACTCGCCTGGCCATCGTCTGCAGGTGTCGGCAGGGCGGCAGGGCAGACAAGCTGTATGCCGCGCTGCGCGAGCTGTGCTCGTACGACGACTCTCTGACCCACGATGTTGGACGAACTGCTGAATAACCATCACCCCAACGGCATCTCTTACGTGCCGGACAGGGTCTATGTTAGAATATAGCTGGCGCCCTGGTAAAGGAATGACCGATTTTGCCTGAGCACAACCATACCGCAAAACTGAGCTCTCCGGATGAAGTCAAGGAGCCGAAGCTGCGGTTCGCTATAACCTTGACCGCGGTGATATTGGTGGCCGAGCTGATCGGCGGCTGGTGGACCGGCAGTCTGGCGCTGCTCAGCGATGCCGGGCACGTCTTTGGCGATGTGTTTGCCCTGGTGCTGGCCCTGGTGGCGTTTCGCCTGTCGCTGCGGGCACCGGACGAGCATCATACCTTTGGGCTGCACCGTGCTGAGGTGTTTGCTGCCCTGATCAACGGCCTGTCGCTGCTGGCGATTGCCGCGGTAATTTTCTACAAAGCCTATCAGCGGCTGCTGGCGCCGGGGGAAGTCAAGAGCACCGAGATGTTGATCATTGCGGTCATCGGTCTGGCCGTGAACGCTGTTGTCCTGTTACGGCTGCGGGGCCATGGCGACGATATCAACCTTCGCGGCGCGTACCTGCACGTTATGGGTGATCTATTGGCGTCGGTGGGGGTGGTGGTAGCCGCCGTGCTAATTGCTTTCACGGGCCGGCATGTAATTGACCCGATAATCAGCGCCGGCATCGCCCTGCTGATACTGGTGAGTGCGGTGCGCATCAGCCGCG
>CAYNMY010000440.1:0-2495 GCA_964398275.1 uncultured Armatimonadia bacterium
AGCTCAGCGCGGTCACAGCACAGCAGGCACTCGAGCATCCCACCTGGCAGATGGGACCGAAGGTGACCATTGACTCGGCGACCCTGATGAACAAGGGCTTTGAGCTATTCGAGTTGAAGTGGCTGTTTGGGCTGGAGTTCAACCAGATCGAGGTAGTCATCCACCACCAGAGCATCATCCACTCACTGGTGCAGTTCTGCGACGGCAGTGTGCTGGCGCAGCTTGGACTGCCCGACATGCGCACGCCCATCCACTACGCGCTGTTTTATCCTGAGCGGGTGCCGAATCAACTGGCGCGGCTGGACCTGGCCGCGGTGGGCTCTTTGACCTTCGCCGCGCCGGACACCGCTAGATTCCCCAACCTGCGGCTGGCTTACGAGGCGGGCCGCAGCGGGCAGAGCTATCCGGCGGTGCTCAATGCCGCCAACGAAGTAGCGGTAGGGCTCTTCCTGGACGGTAAGATCGGCTTTGTGGACATCCCCCGACTTGCCGAGCAGACGCTGGAGGCGCACGAGCCGTTCGCGGTAGACGACTTATCCGACGTGCGGGCGGCTGATGAGTGGGCCCGCGAGTACTCCGCTGCCCGAGCTACACACAGGAGGTAGTCCGAGCTTCGACGAGTTTGGATAATTATGGAACTGATTGGCACCTACGCAACCAGCATTTTCTGGATCCTCTTCATCCTCGGCCTGTGCATCTTCAGCCACGAACTGGGCCACTTCGTCGCCGCTAAGCTCTCCCGTATGCACGTGAAGGAATTTGCCTTCGGGCTGGGGCCGATCATCCTCGGTAAGAGGTGGGGCGAGACGCTGTATTCTATCCGCGCGGTGCCTTTCGGCGGCCTGAATGACATCGCGGGCATGGAGCCGGGCGAAGAAGATGTTCCCGGCGGCTTTCATACCCGCCCGCGCTGGCAGCGCTTCATCACTATCTTCGCCGGCGTCTTTATGAACGTGGTACTGGCGATGGTCCTGTTCTGGTTCATTGCGGTATTCCACGGCGTGGCCATTCCCGGCAGCCCGGTAACCGTCATCGGGAAGGTGCTGCCCGGCGAGCCGGCGGAGCTAGCTGGCTTACGGGCGGGGGATGAGATCATCGCGGTTGAGGGCAGCCGCCACAATCTCATGATAGCGGGGGTAGCGCCAGGGTCGGCAGCGGACCACGCCGGCTTCATACCCGGCTACTTCATACTCACCGCGAACGGGCGCGACATCGCCGTTCCCAGGGAGCTGGTCGAGATTCTGCGCGGCGCGCAGAGCAAGCAGGTGAAAATCGGAGCGATAGACACAGGGGCCAGCAGCATCGCCGACTCGCTGGTTACCATCCAACTTCCCCGATTAGCAGTGGACGGCGAAATCAGTCCCGAACGGGCGCTGGCAGGGGCGCGCCAGCAGCTCGGGCTGACCTTCGACCCGCTCGATCAGGGCGGCGTGGTGCGCTACCTGTCCTTGCACCCCGGCACATCCATGGATATCACGGTTCGCCGCGACGGCGGCGAAGTCACGCTGGCCGTGAAATCCCGCGAGATCTGGGGCCGCCTGGAGACCATCACCGCTGCTGGGCAGCTCGATGCGCCCCACCGCCGCATCGGCCGCATCGGCGTGCTGTTGACCCCGCCGACGCGCAAGGCCGGCGTGCTCGAAGGTCTGGAGATCGGCGCAATACAGTCGGTGGGCTCCGTAGTTATGGTTGTTCAGTCGGTGCACGGAATGATTGCCCGCAAGATCGCTGCCGAACCCGCCGGCCCCATCGGGATTATGGCGATGACCGCCGAACGCGCCCAGGCGGGCTGGGCTGCGGTACTCTCACTGGGCGGCCTCATCAGCGCCAACCTCGCCGTCATCAATCTCCTCCCCATTCCGCCCTTTGACGGCTTCCATATCGTGCTGATTGGCTTCGAGGGGATCATCCGCCGCCGCATCCCCGCCCGGCTGGAGATCGCAACTCGCCTGGGCGGTATCTTCCTGATAATGCTCCTGTTCGTCTGGCTAATGGCCAAGGACATCTCCAACCTCATTATGTACGGGACGCCGTAACCGCTATGAGCGATCGCCCCGACGAAATAACCTTCCCGCCCCGGCGCCGCCTCACCCACGCAGTGCGCGTGGGCGAGGTGCAAATCGGCGGCGATGCGCCGGTGTCGGTGCAGACGATGACCAAGACCGATACCGCCGATGCCGAGGCCACCCTCACCCAGGTCCGGTCAGCAGCGGCGGCGGGCGCGCAGATCGTCCGCGTCGCGATCCCCGCAAAGAAGGCGCTCGACGGGTTCGCCGAAGTAGTTGCGGGCAGTCCGGTGCCGATTGTCGCCGACATCCACTTTGATTACAAGCTGGCGCTGGCCGCCATCGAGCGCGGCGCGGCCAAAATCCGCATCAATCCCGGCAACATCGGCAATGACAGCCGCCTCGGGGCGGTGCTGGAGGCTGCCGGCGAAGCGGGCATTCCGGTGCGCCTGGGCGTCAACGCCGGCTCGCTGGAGAAGGACCTGCTCG
>CAYNMY010000441.1:0-2493 GCA_964398275.1 uncultured Armatimonadia bacterium
GCTGGGGCCGGATACGGACATCGTCGAAGGCGACAAGGTCCGGCGGACCGGCCGCATCGCCGAGACCAAGGTCGGCGCCGGGGTCTGGGGTCGGGTAATAAACCCGCTGGGCGCGCCCCTGGACGACGCGGACCGGCCGGTTGAAAGCGAAGAGACCCGCGCGCTGGAGGTCAAAGCCCCCGGCGTTATCGAACGCCAGCCGGTGCGCGAGCCACTCTACACCGGGATCAAGACGATTGATGCGCTGACCCCGATCGGGCGCGGCCAGCGCGAGCTGATCATCGGCGACCGCCAGACCGGCAAGACCGCTATCGTCCTGGATACCATCATCAACCACCGCCACTCGGACGTCAGATGTATCTACGTCGCCATTGGCCAGAAGCTTTCGACCGTCCGGCGTATCGCCGCCATCCTGGAAGAGCACGGCGCGATGGAGTATACCTGCATTGTCAGCGCCTGCGCCAGTGACCCCGCCGCGGTCAACTACATTGCGCCCTACGCCGGCTGCACCATCGGCGAGTACGAACGGGACAACGGGCGGCATGCCCTGATCATCTACGACGACCTGTCTAAACATGCCATTGCCTACCGGGAGGTCTCCCTGCTGCTGGGCCGGCCCCCGGGCCGCGAAGCTTACCCCGGCGACATCTTTAATCTGCACTCGCGGCTCCTGGAGCGCGCTGCCAAGATGAGCGATGAGCTGGGCGGCGGCTCGCTGACTGCCTTGCCCATCGTCGAGACCCAGGAAGGCGACTACTCGGCGTACATCCCGACGAACGTAATCTCAATCACCGATGGCCAGATTTACCTCCAGCCGGAGCTGTTCCACCAGGGCGTGCGGCCCGCCGTCAACGTGGGCTTAAGCGTCTCGCGGGTCGGCGGTGCCGCGCAGCCGAGGATGATGCGGCAGGTGGCGGGTACGCTGCGCGGGGACCTGGCGTCCTACCGCGAATCGGCCGCATTCACTCAGTTTGCCGAGGACCTCGACGAGCGTACCAAGCAGATTCTATCCCGGGGCGCCCGCATGGTCGAGGTGCTCAAGCAGCCCCAGTATCAACCGATGGCCACCGCAGACCAGGTGCTGAGCATTTTCGCGGGGACCCGGGGGCACTGGGACGACGTGCCGGCCGACATTATCCAGCAGCTCGAGCCTCAGTTGATTGAATACGTCCACGAACAGCATCCCGGGATAATTGAGACGTTGCGGGAGCGGCAGGAACTTGATGACGATATGGAGGCGGCCCTGGCCGAAGTGATCGAGGAGTTCAAAGAAGCCAACGCGGCGATAGCACGGGACGAGGACGGGCTATACCGCTCGGTGTCCGGATAAGCACAACGATGGCTGCTAACCTGCGCGAACTGCGCCGAAAAGTCAGGACCGTCCAGCACATCCGCCAGATTACCCGGGCGATGAAGATGGTGGCGACGGCCAAGCTGCAGCGCATCCAGCAGATCGTGCAGAATGGCCGGCGCTACCAGGACGAACTGCACCGCCTGCTGGCTCACGTGGTCGCCGCGGCCACGGGTGTTGACCATTCGTACTTGCGGGCCCGGGAGATCCAGAGAGTTGGCGTGATGATTGTCGGCGGTGACCGGGGGTTGTGTGGCGCCTTTAACCGCCAGATAATGGAGTTGGCGCTGGAATTCATAAGCGGCCAGGAGGTGGGCGTCGAGGTCATCACGGTGGGCAATCGGATGCAGTGCTACGCTGACCGGTCGGGCCTGGAGATCGTCGGTAGCTACGATGGAGTGGAACGCCCTGACGACGTGAGCATCGGCCAGATCGTTGATCAGGTACGTAGATGGTACGAAAGCGGACAGGTTGACCTGGTACACGCAGTCTATGCCAGGTTTGAAACCATTGTGCGCCACCCTGCGGTCAGTGAGCAGCTTCTGCCGCTGGCGCCTGCGACTCCAGGTGAGCGCGCTGACGAATATGTTGATTATATCTTCGAACCGGAGGCCGAAAAGCTGCTTGGTGAACTGCTGCCGTGGGCCGTGGGCGCGCAAATCGCCCAAATACTGCTGGGCACCCAGGCATCGGCCCAGGCCGCGCGGATAACGGCAATGAGCGCGGCCACCGACAACGCTGAGGACATGATAGTTGAGCTGACCCGTCACCTGAACCGCGCCCGCCAGGAAGAGATTACCGCAGAACTTCTGGACGTGGTCAGCGGCGCTCGCGCCTTGCAGGCCTAGCCCGCTACGGCCTAGCTGGACCTTGAGTGTAGGGGCGAATGTTGCGCTGTGCGGTGAGCTTGTCGTAGGCCCTGAGCGCGCCGAAGGGTCGAACCGCAGCAACATCCGCCCGTAGTACGACGCTGGTGCAAACACAGGGGCCTACAGGAATGTGACGAGGTCGAGAGCGGGCGGATGAGTAGCGCCTGCGGCGCCACACATTCGCCCCTACAGAGGGCGGCAGCAAGGGGCAAGGAACGCCTCTCTGACAGCAAGCGTCTGCGTTGAGAAATGAGCAATCTAAGATGGCGAACG
>CAYNMY010000442.1:0-2480 GCA_964398275.1 uncultured Armatimonadia bacterium
CCCGCAGGATGCTTACGGAGCCTAACGATACCGTGGAAAGCGCGAAGCTCGAGGCGCAGCAAGCCATGCAGAGCAGTAACATGCAGGTGACTGTCAGCACGGTCGGCTTTGACATTGGCACCGGCTCGGAGGCCGAGCAGTACCTCCAGCAGGCGGCCCAAATCGGTGGCGGCGGCTACTTTACCGCTTCCGACAGCGGGCAGCTAAGCGCCGCCATGGCCGCCGCAGCGAGCGGGCAGACTACGGTGGCCACCCAGGGGGGCCCGACCATCACCTCGCCCCGAGATGGTGATATTGCCGGTCCCGCCACCGAGATAATCGGCCACACCGATCCCGAGGCACTCGTGGTCATCTGGACGGTAATCTATCGTACCGACACCAACGAGGCAGTCAGGAACGTCCCCGGCATTCGGCACAAGGCCAAAGAGAATGGCGACTTCCACTTCCGCATCGCCACTCCCCGGATAGCCTTTGGCCAGAAGGATGTCGCCGTGCGCTACGAGATTCACGCCCGCGTCGAGGCCCCCGGCTACAAGGGGCCTGAGACCATCGTAAACATATACTCGCAGTAGGTCTGCCTCAGGGCTATCAACTGGTCGGCAGTCGCGTCAGCTATGCGCAACCGGCACTGATCGTGCTGGCTGCGCATTTTGCCATATCCCCGACTGGAGCCGATGGTTCCGAGCCGACACTGGGTTTCGGCAGGAGGTTGCGCTGCCCCGGTTGGGGAATTAACCCTCGGCAGGCGACAATCCGGCCGTAGTTAGGCTCAAACCAGGAGACCAGTCTCATGCAAGTAGGCTTTGGCTCCGCTGATATTACCGCCGCAATCGGTATGGAACGGCCCCACGGGTTCAGGAAGGGATTCCATACTCGCCTCCACGATCCCCTATATGCCAAGGCAGTGGTGCTCGCCGAGGATGACGAGCGGGTCGCCCTGGTGGGGATTGATTCCCTCTCCATCAAGCGCTCGGTGGTCCAGGCCGCGCGGGAGATGGTGGCCGAGACCACCGGCCTCCCCGCTGGCAATATTATGGTGGCCGCCTCCCACACCCATTTCGGCGGGCCGGTTATGGGTGCCCGGCCTGGAGACTTTGCCCACTCCTTCGATCCCGACTTCTGCGAGGACCTGGCCCAGAATTCTGCGACGGCGCCCGATCTGGGCTACCTGGATTATGTTGCTGCTCAGATCGCCACTGCTGTCATCACGGCGGATGAGCGCAAGCAGGAGGCGCTGCTATCGGTGAGCAGCGGCCACGAGCCGACGGTCGCCTTCAACCGCCGCTTCAAGATGAAGGACGGTACGCAGGAGACTCACCCGGGCAAGGGCAACCCCGATATCGTCGCGCCGGCGGGGCCGGTAGACCCGGAGGTGGGTGTGATTGGCGCCTGGTGGCCGGACGGGCAGTTCCTGGGTTGCGTGGTCAATTTCACCTGCCACGCCACTACGGCCAACCCCGGCATCTCGGCTGACTGGATCTACTGGCTGCGGCGGACCATCAGTGGCGCTATGTACGGGGGGGAGGTGGTCTTCCTCAACGGCGCGTGCGGCGACGTTACCCAGGTGGACAACCTGTCACTGGCTGAAAGGGAATTCGGTGCCCGGGCCTCCCGCCGGGTCGGCCAAAAGGTGGGCGCGGAGGCTCTGAAGGTGTTGTGTGCGGTCGAGGCCGAACCGGGCGAGCTGCTCCCGCTAAATGCCGCGCACAAAGTACTGAAAATCAAGACGCGCGAGGTCTCCGAAGACCGCTTTCAGGAGGCGTTGGCTCTATTCAAGTCGGGTGACCCCAGCAGCCGGGACTACTTGTATGCGCGCGATCTCATCCTGCTGCACGAGGCCAACAAGGTGGAGCCTGAGTTCACCTGCGAGATCCAGGCAATCCAGGTCGGGCCGGCGGCTTTTGTCTCTAATCCGGCTGAGTACTTCTGTGACTTCGGTCTGGACATCAAGCGCCGTTCGCACTTCCCCTTCGCTTATGTCGTGGAACTGGCCAACGGCTGCATCGGCTATGTCCCGACCGAGGAGGCTATGGGGCCGCACGGTGGGGGCTATGAACCGCGCCTGGCGATGACCAGCAAGCTGGTGCCCGAGGCCGGGCAGATGATAGCCGACGCCTCCGTGGAGCTGCTGGCAGTCTTTACGCCGGGGCAGGTGCCGCCGATTCCCCAGGTTGACGTCGAGCCGACCGTCAGGAGAGCGGGCGCAGCCCCGTCCGATAAGGTGTAACTAAGAGAGGACCGATGGCCATTTGTTGCTCAGGAGGATTGGACCTCAGACCTCCTGTACCGATCATTTGGGACTGGTGAGGCCGTCGTTGAAGGGATGTGCTTAAGCAAATGCGCGATGTAGCGTCGGATGTAGACAACCGAGGCATTACCATAGACCGGGTGGGAGTCCGCGATATTCACCTCCCGGTGATGATCCGCGAGAAGGATGGGGGGATGGCGCGAGTGCTGGGCGAGTTTGACGTTAGCGTGCC
>CAYNMY010000443.1:0-2479 GCA_964398275.1 uncultured Armatimonadia bacterium
GAGCCGCCGGCCCTGTGGCAGACCGACGGCGATGTCGGCGGGCAGACCCCGGTAATCGTCGAGGTCGTGCCCGCCGCGCTGGAGTTGATTGTTCCTTAGCTTGGCCCGGTTGCCGTGGCCGGTCCTGCTGCTACTGGCCTGTTGGGGGACTGGGTGCTCCGAAGCCGCTCTCGCTCGCTTCGACGCCGGCCAGCCCAAAGTTGTCCCGGTAGGCCAGTGCGGTGGCGATGACGAAGATTGGACCGGTAACCAGCACGCCCACGCCGCACGCGATCGAGCCCGCCATATACAGCAGGCCGATGAGCAGCATAAACACCGACCAGCCCAGCCAGTTCTCCTTCGTCTTATCGAAACTGGCCTGAATGGCGGGCCAGAAGTCCATCCGCCGATCCATAACTAGCGGGAAGACAAAGACGAGCAGTGCCCCGACCACTATCGCGCCAACAATACAAGCAATGACACCAACGCTTGTGAATATCCCCACCAGCAGCCAGGCCACCAGCGCGTTGACAAAGACCTCGAACCCCTTGCCAATATCCCCCAGTTCTATGCTGCTTGTGGGATCCTGGAGCTTCTTGAAGATCATATAGTAATAACCACACAACAGCGGCCCGTACAGGATACCCCCGGTCGCACTACTGGCTGCGCCCAGGATTAGCATCACCACAACGTGCATCAGCCAGTCCTGCTTAAAGATCTCCCAGCTTTCTGATATCCATTCTCCGGTTCGAATCATTCTTCGGCCTCCTCTGGCGTGATTAGCCTGTAGATATCATATTCGCCAGCAACCTCTCAGTATCCTCTTTTTCATCTCTGCAACTTGCGAACCTGCGGCAGGTCACCGCTTGCTTTTGACGAACAATAGAGCCAACCGCACTTTTTGCCACACGGGTTGACTAATGAGCTTCATATTGCGCTTAGGGAATTCTGGTCGCTGGTCGCGGCGGCTCAGCGCGGGGACGATCATACTGGCGCTGCTGACTGTCTGCCTGGCGCTGGCGGCCGGGCCGGCTTACGTTCTGGTCAATGGCCAGAAGCTGAGCCTGGGCGGTGTCAATACTGCGGCGGACTGCGCCGAGGCCGTGGACATCTCCCTGGCCCCGGGCAATCTGCTCGACGTCACCGGCTATGTGATAAGGACCGGCGGCGGCCAGCCCGGCGTGGTAATCCGCAACGGCGTGGTGGTAGCGCCGGACATGCTACTGGCGGCGGGCGATGTGGTCACCGTCACGCCGGGCCGCGATGCGACTGAGCCGGTTGATGAGAAGGTGGAGCTGCTGCCCTGTCAGCCGATCAGTCCCGACCTGCGGCCTACGGTTTGGGCTGAGGGTATTGAGGCTTTCCGCGGGCTGCGCCGGGTGCGGCGCGGGCGGCTGAGCGGCCGGGTAGGCACGGTCGAAGTCTCCCAGATGATGCCGGTGGTGATCGCCGCCCCCCGCGCGGGTGCTACGAAGGCTGTGGCCCTGACCTTTGACGACGGTCCGCATCCCACTTACACTCCCCAGCTCCTGGATATTCTGGCGAAGAATAATGCCCGGGCTACTTTTTTCGTGCTGGGCATCTACGTTAAGAAATACCCCGACGTGGTTCGCCGCATGCTCCGGGAGGGGCACGAGGTCGGCATTCACAGTTGGGCGCACGCCAACTTCACGCGGATCTCCAGCGCGGCGGCGAGTGAGGACATTGCGCGCTGCCAGCAGTTAATCAGCTCGGTTGCGGGCGGCCCGATCTCACTGAATTGGTTCCGCCCGCCGTACGGTGCGAAGAACGCCACGGTCGAACAGGTGGTGACGGCTGCCGGGTTGCGGGTGGCAATGTGGTCGGTTGACCCCCAGGACTGGCGCCAGCCGGGCAGTGAGGTCATCTATCAGCGGGTGAGCAGCCGCGCCCACTCCGGGGCGGTGGTCCTTTTCCACGACGGCCCGGCCAACCGTGCGGGCACCGTCAACGCGGTGCGCCGACTGGTTCCCGCCCTACAAAAGAAAGGCTACCAGCTGGTCACTATGTCGGCGCTGTTCGGCCTGGTGCCCGTCTTCACGGGCGAGGTTTATCTGGGCGTAGGCTCTGACTGCATTCATTTAGCGCCGGCTGCGCAGGAGATGCGCGTGATCATTGATGGCCAGCCGATTGAACCTGCGCATCCCTTGCTCGTCGGCGACGGCCAGTTGCTGTTGCCGCTGGACCCGATCATCGAGCGTTTGGGCGCCTCGTACGAATGGGACCAGGAGCGCCAGGTGGTGACGATCTCGGGCCGGCGCGGCACGCTCACGCTGCGCCTGAACAGCCACCACGCCGAGAAGGATGGCCGGCCGGTGACCTTGCGCATCCCGCCGGTGCTGTTGAGGGATGCCCCCTTCATACCATTGTGGGCGGTAGCCAACATCACCGGCGCTCAGGTTCGCTACAACCCCGCCGAGGCGGTGCTGGAGATGGATTCTTTGGTGACGGCCCGCGTGAGCTCGCCACAGCTTCCTGCCGG
>CAYNMY010000444.1:0-2471 GCA_964398275.1 uncultured Armatimonadia bacterium
CGTAAGACGACGGGGCATCAGCGAACATCTTGAGCCCCTCTACATCAGCGCAAAACAGAGTGGGCCCTACGTTTGTGGATGTACAGCTAATCTGTGTCACAATCAACCATCCTTTAAGTGGGCTGCAGCCGATGGCCGCAGCCCGTAGTGATGTGAACTTCGCTGCTTAGTATAACCAAATCGCTGGCAAGATGCAAGTAGTGCTGCTGTTAGCTGTCTCTATCTGCCGTCCTGTGCCCGTCTCAGTGGCACCGGCTTCTATCAGGGTGAGCTGGTCGAACGCCAGCGGGTGTATCTTGGGGGGCACTGCCCACGGGCTGGAAGCCTGTGCCATTGGCAAGACGGCGACAGGCGGGACGCCTGTCGTACCACACAGCTTGTAGGAGGGCCATCATTGGCCCGATAATAGTCGCGACAGGCCTTCGCCTGCCATAGCAGGCTACGGCCTGCGAAGGCAGGAATGTCGCTCCTACGGTGATTCGTTGTCCGACTCGTCCGGTGGGATGAGGGGCGTGGGCTGGCCGCCGGTCTTGGCCTGCTCCTGGAAGTCGCGCATCTCGCGGCTGTACTTCAGACCGGCGCGGATGCGGCCCAGCCGGCGGATGAAAATGATAACCACCACCACGCCCGCCATAGCGTAAAACAGGTGACGGACGCCCGTCGGTATCGCCTCCAGCAACAACATCGGCCAGAAGGCGACGATGATGCCGATCATGATGATCGCTTCGATCAGTTCCTCACGGCTCATAGGCTAGGCCCCCCCGCTCGGCTCCAGTTGGCGCAGACAGTGCAAAGTCTCGTAGATGCTCAGGCGCAGAGCATCGTCGAGGGGCAGCTCGTCAAGCGGGCCGGAGTCGGTAGCCAGCTCCGAGTCGGCCTCCTTCGAGGGGGAGGTGAGGTCCTCGGCCATCTCGCGGGTCTGCTCCGAGCCGTGCGTGCAGCGGAACTCGACCAGGCAGCGGTGGAGGTCGTCGGCGTCGCTGCGGCGCTCTTCGATGGCCTGCCGGTTGATCTGAAGCCGCCGTCCCCGCAGCCGCTCCAGCCACGTGCCGCGCGCCAGCTCCCGCATATATCCGGCGGCGATCAGCGCCTCCTCGACGTAGTTGCACAGGTCGGCGTAGACGCCCTGGCGTTTCCAGAAGCTGATCTCCGCGCGAGCTACCTTGAGCACCTGCTCAATAAGCTCGTCGAGCGAGACCCAGAGCTGCTCGGGCTCCTGTTCGGCGCCCGGGCCAGCCGGGATGCGGCGCTTGCTGTAGAGAACATTGAAAGCCACGTTCAGGCAGTCGAGCAGCGGCGATGCACTCAGCGCATCGGCGCGCCGCATCTCCAGCGCCCAGGCTTTCTGCGGGCAGGGGGGCATCATCGAGGGCGCCCGCTCGACCAGGCGGAACTCCAGCCGGCTGGCCTGGTACTGATCCACCAGGATAGCATAGATGAGCCGGTTGGCCTGGTTGTCCAGAGCCACGGTTTCGTCGGTAAGCGGCGCCGTGCCTACAGTCCCCGCCATGCCGCCAGCGGTCGCCGAGGTCCCCACAAAACGCTCGGGAAAGAGGAAGACCAGTTGATCGGGGCCGAGCGGCCCAGCCGGGGTGATTTCATCAAGCTCAGGCTCGGGCTCGGCCACCGGTGCGGCGCCGCGAGTCAGTGTCCTCCAGACGCGCTGCCCGTACCAGAGTGAGCCCGCGCCAATTACTGCCAGAACTACCGCAATTGCAATCGCCATCTATTTCCCACCACTCTCCGCATAAGCGTAAGCGATATGATTGTGGATTGATTCGTAGCTCTTACATTCTACCGAAAACCAGGTCACCTGCGCAAGGCCGCGCAGCGCCAGGACAGTATCGCGGACGACATCTTCGACGAACTTGGGATTGTCGTAGGCGCCCTCGGTGACGAGTTTTTCGTCGGCCCGTTTGAGTATGGGGAAGATTTCGTAGCTGCCCTGGCGCTCGAGCAGCGGCACGAGGTCCTCCAGCCAGATGATGAACCCCCCGGCGGCGCGCAGGCGCACGGTGAGCTGGGCACGCTGGCTGTGGGCCCCGTAGGCCGAGATTTCCTTGGAGCAGGGGCACAGCGTCATGATCGGGACGGTCGCACCCAGGGTGAAGATATACCCGTCATCATCCAGCCGCCCCTCGAAGAGGCAATCGTAATCAAGCGAGGATTCCAGCCCGCTGGCCGGCGAAGTCTTCTGCAAAAAGTAGGTAAACTTGAGGCTCAGGTGAGCGGCCTGTGCGGCGAAGACGGTCTGGATTTCCTCCAGCATCTCGCGGATCTCCGCCATAGCCACGGCCTTGCGGCTCCAGTGCGAAAGAATCTCCACGAACCGGCTCATGTGGGTGCCCCGGGCATGGTGGGGCAGTTGCACGCTGACGTCGAACTCGCCCAGCACCCGCGCCATCCCCCCGTCCTTCTCCCGGATCATCACCGGGAGGTGAATATCGCGCACCCCCACCCGGTCTATAGTG
>CAYNMY010000445.1:0-2470 GCA_964398275.1 uncultured Armatimonadia bacterium
TCGCCGAGGCAATCGCACAGCACGACCCCGAACTGGTGTCCGTAAGTTACCGGCTGACCCCGCAAGTTGCCGGGGCGCTGATTGAGCAGTTGCAGGAGGCCCTGGCGGAGCGCGATCTGCTCGAGCGCCGCTTTGTCTTCGGCGGGACAGCACCGGTTGCCCAGATTGCCCGAGAAAGCGGGCTATTCGAGCAGGTATTCGGTGGCAGCGAAAGTCCCGAGGAGGTGCTGGCTTACCTGCGTGGCGAGAGCCACGAAGGGGCCGAGCAGGACTGGGGTGACACTCTCCTGGCGCGGCTCGCCCACAAGCAGCCTTATCCCCTGCTGCGCCATCACTACGGCCAGCCGCAAGTCGCTGTAACCGTCGAGGGCGCACGCCAGATCGCCGCAGCCGAGGTCCTCGACGTGCTCTCGCTTGGTCCCGACCAGAACGCGCAGGAGAGCTTTTTCCGTCCCGACGAGATGAAGCCGGAGCAATCCGGGGCCGGCGGCGTCGCACTGCGCTCGCCCGACGACCTGCGGGCGATACACCAGGCGACCCGCACCGGCAACTATCCGCTGCTGCGCTGCTACAGCGGCACCCGCGACCTGCTCCAGTGGGCAGAGATGTCGGTGGAAACGATCAACAACGCCTGGGGCGCGGTCCCGCTGTGCTGGTACAATACCCTCGACCGCCGCTCGGACCGCTCACCTGAGCAATCTATCGCCGAGAACCAGCAAACGATGGCGTGGTATGCCGACCGCGGCATTCCCGTGGAGTGTAATGAGGCACACCATTGGAGCATGCGCAGCGCCCACGATACCATCGCCGTCGTCGCCGCTTACCTGGGCGCGTACAATTGCAAGGCGGTGGGCGCGCGCACTTACGTCTCCCAGTATATGTTCAATAGCCCGGCGGCCACGTCACCGGCGATGGACCTGGCCAAGATGCTGGCGAAGATCGAGCTCATCGAGGGGCTGCATGACGGCGATTTCACCTCGCTGCGCCAGACCCGGGCCGGCCTGCTCAGCTTCTCGCCGGATATGGACATCGCCAAGGGGCAACTGGCCGCCGCCACTGTCGTGCAATTGGCTATTCAACCTCATATTGTACATGTGGTAGGTTATTCCGAAGGCGACCACGCCGTCACCGCGCCCGAGCTTATCGAAAGCTGCCGGATTGTCCACGGTGCGATCCGCAACTGCCGCACCGACATGCCCAATATGCTTTCCGATCCAATTGTCCAGGCACGGAAGGAAGAACTGCTCGCCGAGGCCAACCTCCTGCTGGAGGCCATACGCTCGCTGGGTGACGGCCGCTCGGATCCGCTTACCGATCCTCGGGTCATTACCCGGGCGATCAAGCTCGGGCTGCTCGACGCGCCGCACCTGTGCGGCAACCCGGATGCCGCCGGCAAGTTGGCCACCGCACCGGTGGACGGAGCGATCCGCGCGCTGGACCTGGAAAGCGGCGAGATTTTGACAGAACAGGAACGGATTGCCAGCTTGCTGTCATAAGAAAGAAGAGATCTGTTATGCCAGAGCCGATTCTGCAAGTTGCACTTGACTTCGCCAATCTCAGCCAGGCGCTGCGGGCCGCACAGGAGGCTGTGGCCGGCGGCGCGCAGTGGCTGGAGGCCGGCACCCCGCTGATAAAGAGCGAAGGCCTGGAGGCCGTGCGCGCGCTGCGAGGCGAATTTCCCGACCACACCGTGGTCGCCGATATGAAGACGATGGATGCCGGCCGCGTCGAAGTAGAGATGGCGGCGCAGGCCGGCGCTGACGTGGTGACGGTGCTGGGCGCGGCCTCTGACTCGACGATTGCAGAATGTGTCGAGGCCGGGCAGCGTTATGACGCGCGGATCATGGTTGACCTTTGCGAAGTCGCCGAACCGGCAGTACGGGCGCGCGCGGTGCAGGAGTTGGGCGCTGCAATTATCGGCGTGCACTGCCCGATTGACGTGCAGATGCGCGGTGAGGACCCGCTGGCAGTGCTGCGCGAGGTGGCCGGGGCGGTGGACATCCTCGTGGCAGTGGCCGGCGGCATAAATTCGGAGACCGCGCCGCTGGCTGTCCAGGCCGGCGCGCACATCGTCATTGTCGGCGGCGCGATTATCAAGGCCCCCGACGCGGCCGAGGCGACGCGCACTATGTTGGAAGCAATGCGCACCGGCGAGGCGATTGAAACCGACCTGTACAAGCGCGGGGGCGTCGAGCAGCTCCGCGAGATCTTCGCCAAATGCAGCGCCGCCAACATCTCCGACGCTATGCACCGCAAGGGCTGGTTGCCGGGGATAACCAGCATCGCTCCGGGTATAAAGGCGGTCGGCCCGGCGCTGACGGTCTGGACGTATCCGGGCGACTGGGCCAAGCCGGTGGAGGCCATTGACGAAGCCGCGCCGGGCACGGTGCTGGTCATTGACGTGCGCGGCGAGGGTCCGGCGGTCTGGGGCGAGGAGGCCACGAAGAGTTGCATCACGCGCGGGCTGGCG
>CAYNMY010000446.1:0-2463 GCA_964398275.1 uncultured Armatimonadia bacterium
ACGCCACAATTTAGTTTAGTGCCAGTCCGGGCCCAAGAGTTTCAATTAGCTGGCGACAGGACAATGATGCGCTGGGGGGGACCGATAACTCGGCGTTACGCCATCCAGTCTAACAACCTTTTCACGCTAGCCTCGAACTCATCTTCGGGCTGCCCCATGGGCTCCCAGGCCAGCACGCCCCGCCAGCACTTGTCCTTCAGGAAGTTGATTATCTCCTCGTTGCGCACCCGGCCCTTGCCCAGCTCACAGTCCTCAGCGTCCGGATCGCCATTCCCTTCCCAGCGCTGCGCATAGTCCTTGATATGGAAGTGGACGGTGCGCGGCAGCGCCATTCTCGCCGCGTCTACCTCGTCCTGGCCCCACAGGTAGAAGTTGCCCGTATCCAGACAAAGCCTCAGATTGGGGAGCGCGTCAGTGATCCGCATCATATCCTCGGCGGTGTGCAGCAGCTTCCCGGCGTTCTCGATTACTAGCGTCGTGCCCGTGCCTGCGAACAGCTCCAGCTTCTCGGCCAGCCGCTCGGTGTACTTCTGGAAGGCCTCCGGTCCTTGGTGGATGTGCTGGCTGTCGTAGGTAAAGCAGAGGGGCGCCCCGAGCGTCTGCGCTGCCTCTATGCCCCGCTTGAAGTTCTCGTCAGCCTCCTTGACCTTCTCCGGGGCATCTGACACCAAATCCGCATTGATGTAGAAGCAGGCGGTCTTCAGGCCATGCGTCTTTATGCGCTTGGCCAGACTATGGGCGTCCACGTACTCCAGCATGTCCAGAAATATGTCCACGGCCTCCAACTCTAGGCCCTTGATTAGCTCTAGGAACCCGTCCAGGCTGAGCTGCTTGCCATGCCACGTCCTCAAATACATTCCCGGCATTACCATGATACCTGATGTCATCGCCATGTTTTACTTCCCTCTCTCTGTGCTGTCTCCTCAATTAGCGGGCTGGAGCACAATGATGCGCTGCGGGGGACGGATATGTTCGGGGCTCAGTTCCACAGAGGAACTCTCCAGCCGCTCCACGTTGTCCTTACCAGCTAGGAACTCATCCACTGGGGCGATGGGCAATGCCACTTTACCAGTCTTGTAGTGCATGGGGATGACCAGTTTAGGCTGGAGTTGCCCGACGACTTGGTCGGCGCCCTGGGCATCAACAGTAAAGGTGCCTCCCACGGGCACCAACAGCACATCCACTGGCTTGATTGAACTAACCTGCTGTTCGGTAAAGGCGTGCCCCAGGTCACCCAGATGGCAAACCCGGATGCCGTCAACCTCGAAGCTGAAGATGACGTTAGCCCCGCGCTGGCTGCCGCTAGTATCATCGTGGAAGCTATCAGTGGCCTGGAACGAGATACCTTCGGCCTGTTGCAACCCCTTTACTGCGGTTGGATTGCCGGGCACACCTTGCACATAGTTGTGGTCGGCATGGTCGTGGCTGACCAGCACGATGTCGGCCTCGTCAGTAATCGGCCCGTAGCCGATCTGGCCGCCGAAGCCACCCGGCTCGTAGGGGTCGGTCATTATCCGCACTCCCTCGCTACTGGTAATCAGAAAACAGGCATGTCCCAGGAACTTGATTGTCATTGTTCCCACCTCTTCGGCTCGTTATTGATTTGCCAGCTATTCCCATTAGCAAACTGGTAACTGCGGTAACAAGCGCCGGTTGCGGTTCCCAGTTGTGCCTTAGGCCAGCACCTCTCGCAACGCTGCGCAGACTTTATCGGTCTCGTCGAAACTAATATCGCGGTGAGTGACGAAGCGGATGCTCACTTCGCTGCGTGCTCTGGCCTTGATGCCGTAGTCAGCCAGGCGCTCACAGAACTGCGGGGCAGTCATATCGTCGCGGTGCAGCTCAAACAGGATCATATTAGTCTGCACCGTGGCCAGATCCAGCTTCACACCGGGCAGCTCGCTGAGCGTAACCGCCAGGCGCCGAGCTTTCTCGTGGTCTTCGTGGAGGCGAGGCAGTTCATGCTCCAGCGCCACCAAGCCGGCCGCCGCAATGATGCCCGCTTGGCGCATGCCCCCACCCAGTATCTTGCGGAACTGCCGCGCCCGCTGAATGAAGTCAGCGGCACCGCAGACCAGGCTACCCACCGGCGCACCCAGGCTCTTGGATAGGCAAAAGATGACAGAGTCGGCCGGGGCTGCTAATTCGCGGGCCTCAACTTCCAGCGCAACGGCGGCATCGAAGATACGCGCGCCATCAATATGCACGGGTACACCGTAACGATGGGCGACTTCACAGACGGCGGCAGTCTGCTCAATACTCAGGCACGTCCCCCCGGCGCGGTTGTGGGTATTCTCCAGCGCCACCAGGCCGGTGGTCGGGGTGTGAATACTGGGCGACCAGATAGCCATTTCCACATCATTTGGGTCCAGGGCACCGTAGTGACCGGGCAGCGGGGGAGCCATCAGACCGGCCACCCGCGCTAAGCCGGCGCTCTCGTAGTAGAACAGGTGGGCTTGCTGC
>CAYNMY010000447.1:0-2434 GCA_964398275.1 uncultured Armatimonadia bacterium
GTCGAGGAGGTCGTCGAGCGGGCTAAGGCGTACATCGGCTGGGATAAGCCGGAGACAAAGGTCATTGCACTGGGGCCAGATCAGGAGCTTCAGGTCGAGGAGTTCACGGTGACGACGGCCGGGACTCGGCACAAAGTCCCGGGGCTGGCATATCGGTTTCGGGACACGCGGACGGGCAAGGAGATTGGCATCTCCGGCGATACCGCCTACCTGCCCGCGCTGGCCGAGCACTTCCGGGGTGTTGACCTGCTCGTCTACGAGGCGGCAATGGGTCTGGAGGACCCGCCCGACGAGCCTACCACCAGCCACTCCGGTGTCCGGCAGTCGGCGGGCATTGCCCGCGATGCTGGAGTTGGTCGGCTGTACCTGGTGCACACCGTACCCGCCGACAAGGCGGAGATAATCGCCGCCGCCCGCGAAATATTTCCCCAAACTTACTGGGCACATCCCGGCGAGCGCGTGGTGGTCTGAGCGCAGTGCTCCCTGTTTGCCCGCCCTGGCGCTGTCTGCTATAATCGTGACAAGATTCCCCCACGACGCAACAAGAGAGGTCAAGAGATGTATCAGATAGCAGTTTTGCCCTGCGATGGAGTTGGCCCGGAGGTAGTTACCGAGGGGCTGAAAGTGATGGCGGTGGCCGCGGAAAAGTATGGCATAGAGTACGAAACGGTAGATTACGACATCGGCGGGGAGCGCTACCTGCGCACCGGCGAAGTCCTACCGGATTCGGTGGTGGCGGAGCTGGGCCAGTGCGATGCCATTTACCTGGGCGCGGTCGGTCACCCGGACGTGCCTCCGGGTGTCCTGGAGCAGGGCATTTTGCTCAAGCTGCGCTTCGGGTTCGACCAGTACGTCAACCTGCGCCCGATCAAGCTCTATCCCGGCGTCGAGACGCCCCTTAAGGACAAGGGCCCCGAGGATATTGACTTCGTGGTCGTGCGCGAGAACACCGAAGGTTTCTACACCGGCATGGGCGGCCAACTGAAAAGAGGTACGCCGGACGAGGTAGCCATACAAACTGGTGTCTACACCCGCAAGGGCACCGAACGGATAATTCGCTACGCCTTTGAGCTGGCCCGTAAGCGCGACAGGGCCAGGCAAGTGACCTGCGTGGACAAGGCGAACGTGTTGACCCACGGTCACGACCTGTGGCGACGCACCTTCGCGGAGGTCGGGCAGGAGTATTCCGACATCAAGCAGGAGAACGCTTTCGTTGACGCAGTCTGCATGTGGTTCGTGAAGAATCCGGAGTGGTTTGATGTTGTGGTCACTACCAACATGTTCGGGGACATCATCACTGATCTGGGCGCGATGATCCAGGGCGGTATGGGTGTGGCGGCCTCCGGCAACATCAACCCGGAGGGTGTCTCGATGTTCGAGCCGATTCACGGCTCTGCGCCCAAGTATACCGGCAAGAACGTCATCTGCCCGATTGCGGCGATCTGTGCCGCCGGGATGATGATGGAACATCTGGGTGAGCCGGAAGCGGGCGCCGTGATCGAGAAGGCCGTGATCAGCGCCCTGGCCAGCGGCAAGCTGGGCGACCTGTCCACGCGCAGCGGCGTCAGGACCACGGAGGCTGGGGACCTGGTCGCCAGCCTCGTCGAATAATCCGTAGAGGTCGGGCAGGCGTGTAGGGACGCGATGAGCAATCTGATCGGTTTCCTAACAAGCGTTGCGGTAGCTCTGCCCGCGGCAGCAATTGTCTACCTGTGGGAACGCTGGCGGCTGTCGCGGCCCGGTGGGCCGTATGCCCGCACCGACTTTTCCGGCTTGATCGTGCTGGTGGCGCTGGCCGTCGCCTGGTGGCCCTACCTGGATGTGGCGACCCAACTGCCCGCCATCCTGTTTGGCGGCGCCATCGTTTTCCTGGTGGCTGCTCTGGCCGACACCTGGCGGCGCGCCTGGTGGCTGGCAATAGTCGGCGTAGCCCTCATCGCGGCGCTGCTCAGTTACCAGGGCATAACCGTCGGGGTGGTCAATCTCCCCTTCAGCCAGAATTACATCTTCCTCGGCTGGTTCGGACATGTGGTGACCGTGCTGTGGGTGGTGATCTGCTCGGTGCTCTTCGCACAGGCGGCGAGTATCCTGGCGGTGCCCCTGGGAGTAGCCGGGCTGGCGGCGGGGACGCTTTTCCTGATCTGCCAGCTCCAGCCGGGAATAACCCACCCGCAGGCGGCCTTTGTGGCGGTGACCGTGTGCGGCGCCGCTCTCGTCCAGGTGCCCTTCGCCCGGATGCTCAGCCACGCGCGGGCCAGCGCCGGCGCCTACACGGTCGGTTACCTCATTGGGGCGCTGTCCATAATGGGCGCATTGAAGGATACTGCCTTCCTGGTCGCGCTGCTGCCCCTGATCGTGGTCGGCGTCCCCCTGTTTGCGTCAACCTTCCCTTACGCGGCGGCACTCCGTCGCGGCTGCCGAGCCGTCGGCTTCC
>CAYNMY010000448.1:0-2433 GCA_964398275.1 uncultured Armatimonadia bacterium
CAGCGCGCTGGCGAGCAGGTACTGGTGGTCGCCTCGGAGAACCCGGCCAAGGTCCGGGAAATCCGCGAACTGCTGCACGAAACACCGCTGAAGGTAATCGCGCTGGGCGACCTCTCCGCGCCGCCGCAGCTCACCGAATCGCACGACGACTTTGCCGGCAATGCCACGGAGAAGGCGACCGCCGCCGCAGGGGCGAGTGGCCACCTGGCGATAGCCGACGACAGCGGGCTTCTCGTCCCCGCACTCGACGGGGCGCCGGGGGTGCACTCCAGCCGCATCGCGGATAGCGACCCGGAGCGCATCGCGTGGCTCCTGGAGCAGATGAGCCGGCTCACCGGCCCACAGCGGGCGGCTTTTTTTGTGTGCGTGGTGGTCCTGGCCGATGCTCGGGGTAACGTACTGGGCACCTGGGAGGGCCGCGTTGACGGTCTGATCACCGCTAAGCCGAAGGGGACAGGCGGCTTCGGATATGACCCGCTGTTCTGGTATCCGCCGGCGGAAAAGGCTTTCGCCGAGATGACCGCACGGGAGAAGAACCAGGTAAGCCACCGGGGGCGCGCGCTACGCGCGTTTGCCCGGGACCTGCCGGCCATCCTCACCCGCATTCTGAGCGGCACAACAACCCAATAACACTTTATGGCGACCTCACCTAAACCGCAAATCGAGACGCCCCAGCGCCTGCTATTGATCAGGCGCAGTTCCATAGGCGACATCGTTAACACGATGCCGACGTTGGTCGCGCTACGCCGCGGCTTCCCTGACGCGCACATCTCCTGGCTGGTAGACCACCGCTTTCAGGAGATGCTCCAGGGGCATGACTGCCTGGATGAAATCATCCCCGTACGACGGCACAGCGCGCGTGAGATCCTCCCGCTCGTCGGTGAGCTGCGCCGGGCCAGGCGACTGCTGCGCTCCCGCCAATTTGACATGGCCATAGACCCCCAGGGACTGCTCAAGAGCGCGCTCCTCGCCTATCTATCGGGAGCGCCGCGCCGTCTCGGATTCGATGACGAGCGGGAGCTCAGTACTAAGCTGGTGAACGAGATAGTGCCCGGCGACCATAACCTGCATGCCGTGGACCGCTTCCTGCTGATGGCCGAGTACCTGGGCTGCCCGACCCAGCCGGTGGAGTTCCGCCTGCCGATTTCCCCGGCGGGGCGCCAATGGGCGGCTGACTTTCTATCCGGCAATCCGGCATCTGCTGATGGGCGGCTGATCGGCCTCAATGTGGGTGCTTTCAAGCCGCACAGATGCTGGCCTACCGCACACTTCGCCAAGCTGGCGGAATTGCTGTTCCAGCACCGGGATGTGCCAATAGTCCTCATCGGCGGCCCCGGTGACCGCCAGCGGGCCGAGTCCGTCAAGCAGCAGGCAGCGGTGCCGCTAATTGATGCCGTTGGGCATACGACGCTATCGCAGTTGCCCGCGCTGATTGACCGCTGCGCCGTACTGGTCTCCGCCGACACCGGTGCTACCCACATTGCCGTTGCGCTGGACGTCCCGGTGGTAGCGCTGTTTGGACCGAGCTTCCCCCACCTGACCGGTCCTTATGGTGACAATAACATCGTGTTGTGGTCAGAGCCGGAGTGTGCTTGCTGGAACAAACCGACCTGCCGCGAATACCCGTGCATGCGCGAGATAACGCCGGAAAGCGTCTTCCAGGCCGTCCAGGAGTTGCTGGCGCGCAATAGATAGGATGCCGTTGCTGGAGCAGTTTGCTTTTGGAGACTATTGCAAGACCCGTGGGAGGGGCACCCTTGCCCCGATATCTGCATAGGTTTTGCTGCCAAACTTACACAATCTGTTCCAGCAGGCGGTTCTCAACTACCTTTTGCAGCAGTCTGTCTTGGTATGATTATTGGCGAAGAACGACGAACTGAGTGGAATGACTTCGTGGCTCGCTCACTCTGCGGCGACGTCCTCCAGTGCTGGGAGTGGGGCGAGCTGAAGGCCCGCACTGGCTGGCAGCCGCTGCCGGTAGCCGTGGAGGAGGACGATCAGATTGTCGCCACCTGCCTGCTGCTCAAGCGCCCGGCCCCGGTTGTGGGCGGTTGCCTGCTCTACGCGCCCCGGGGGCCCATCGTAGACTTCGCCAACGAATCTACCTGGCCGCACTTGCTGGCCGAGATGCGAGAGGTTGCCGCAGCACATGGGGCGATGGCGCTGAAGATAGACCCGGCCATTCCGGCGGAGCGCACCGAGGTCGTGGTCGCCCTGGCGCAGGCCGGCTTTCGCGCCCGTCACCAGGGCGGTGACTTCGGCGGTGTGCAGCCGCGTTATGTAATGAAGGTGGATATCAGCGGCGACCTTGACGAGCTGATGGCCAGCTTCAAGTCCAAGACGCGCTACAACATCCGCCTGGCTGAGCGCAGAGGCGTTGAAGTACCCGGAGAATGCCGGCGACACGACCTGCCCGCCTTCTACGAGCTACTT
>CAYNMY010000449.1:0-2419 GCA_964398275.1 uncultured Armatimonadia bacterium
GCGCGAGGCCGCCCGCGAGGCTGCCGATGAGCAGTCCGCGCAGACCGGATTCGGCACCTACCCACCGGCCGATCAGGTCCTGGGGCAGCAGTACCTGGACCATGCCGGCGATGATGAACGCGCACAGCAGTAGGGGCAAGATCTGCACGATCATTAGCAGACCCGACTGCGCCCCGGCGAGGTGCTCGCCCGTGCCTCGGTAGTAACCAACAAGCAGCAGGATGACCGCCAGCACCGCCATAACGATGGTGGGAATCAGCATCTGTGAGTTTCCTCGTTTCGTTTTCATGACGTGGACATCCCGGGAGTCAATGACCGCCAGTAGGTCTTTGCCCTCGGCAGATGAATCATCGAAGCGCGCCAGCGTACCTTCGCTGCTGGGCGGTTAATTGTTGGGCTCGTCGGTGGGCAGATCGGTACGGTAGTCATCCCTGAATAGGCCGATTCTTTCCATGGGGATGCGCTGGAAGCCCAGTTGATACGCCGGCGAGTCGTCTCGCAGTTGAAAGTTCTCCTGCTCCGGTGCGACGAAGCCCGGGTCATCTTCGACCAGATTATCCTGGCAGAAAACTGTCTCCTCGGTCAGGCCATGGTACAAGTCCAGCCGCCGCCCGCGCGAATAGACGTTACGCACGATCCGGTTGTCTTTGGGGACCGCGGGTTCGTCATCAAGCATCGTGAGCAGTTCAGGATAGCGCTCGCTGTATGGCGGTTGCGTATAGTTCATCGCTGCCAGCCGATCGAAGAGGATGTTAGTGGTACCGTCGAAGTAGTTGGTAGACCAGGTCAGACCGCGTGCGTCCACGTGCACGGCCGGCGTGCAGTCGACGAAGATGTTGTTGGCCACGAGGTTGTTCCGCCCCCCGCCAATGAGCACTGCACACCTGGTCCGGTAGAACAGGTTGCCGAAAATCGTGGTGCCGCTGGCAAAGTCGTCGAGATAGACCGCCACCATTGGGCCAGCCGCCGTTGAGTCCTTCCCGACGACGCCGATATGATGGAAGTAGTTGTACCGGATGACATTACCGCGCTCGGTCCAATCGCGGCCCATACCGAGGGCCCCAACATCGCCCGTCTCCAGCCCCACGTGGTGGATCTCGTTGAATTCGATGACGTGTTCATTGCCCTTCAGGAGGATTGCGGAGTGTGGTCCGTGGTGGATGAGGTTATGGGCAACCCGGTTACCGACGCCCTGGATTCTCACGGCAGGCACGTATGTCCGAGTCAGTCGGCCGTAGTCCCAAATATGATTGTTCACCGCATAGTTGCCCGCTGCCTTCAGAGTCTTTCGATTCCCGCCGTGCAGAGTGATTCCACCTGCCCCGATCTGGTAGATGTCACACCCAACCACGCCATTGCTCCTGCCACCGCTTATGATGACCGCGCCCGCGCCGATATTGCGGAGCGTGCAGCCCGCTACCCGATTGTGGCTGCTCCACTCGATGACCACGGCATCACCTCGACAGGACTCGAAGGTCAGGTCCTGGAGCGTCACATGCGAGGCATTCCGGAGCCGGACAAGGGGCTCTTCGAGCAACGATACGACGGCTGTGCTCGTCTCTATCGGCTCGGGAGGCCAGAAGTACAGCTTCCCCGTACTGCGGTCGAGGTACCACTCCCCGGGGATGTCCAGTTCCGCCAGAATGTTGAATGCGTAGAACCGCTGGCCCTTGCGATAACCGTAACCGTGGTAGGGCGGTTCAAGGCTGATGAGGCGTTGCTCGGTATCAATGGACTCGACCCGCTGACACGAATCCGCCCAGTCCCAGAACCAGTAGCCGTGTACCCAGATCTCCCGCTCCCCACTCCAGCGTGCGGGCCGGTCGCCCTCATATACGAACTTGCCAACGCGGCTGCCCGGATGGCCATGGGTGGCATGGGGCTGCTCGGGCGTAACATCAGCGATGCGCGTGAATCCGTCATTGGGCCAGCGCGCCAGCGTCATGGGTTTATCGTTGAAGAACAGTTCCAGCCGCTGTCCGCTAGACGCGAGCCATCCTATGTCGGCTACTTTGCCGAAGTCGGTGAGCCCTTGCGCCTTCAGATCGGTCTCCATCATTTTGCCGCGAGCGGCTTCGTCGAGTCGAGCCAGGATAGCCGGATCAGTTACCGGCTTGAACCCGGTGACCTCCTGGCCGCCGGTCAGGCGCACTTCCTCGCCAGGATAGGCCCGATACACTATCGGCGCTGTCTCTGTACCGCTGTCTTCTTCCGTGAGGGAGAAAGTCCGGTCCCGGAGGTATGTCCCGGCGCGCAGCCAGACTGTAGCTCCGTTTGTCAGCAATCCGTCACGCTTGAGCGCGCGTATCTGTTGTCGTGCCCGCTCCAGGCTTTTGAAGGGCTTCACTTTGGTTCCTGGGTCATTGTCAGAGCCTTCTGGAGAAACGAATAGCTCCCACTCAGCTTCAGCGGATGCACC
>CAYNMY010000450.1:0-2413 GCA_964398275.1 uncultured Armatimonadia bacterium
CCGGTGCGCCGAGGGGAGGGGCAAGTGGGCGGAGCTACTATGCGGCGGGCGGTCTCATCTTTCTGTCCGGGCGGGGCTGCTGCCCCTGCTATACGCACTTGGCCGCGTGATGCGCCCGCAATTGGTCCGGGCAGACGATCGCATCCAACTGTTGATACTCTGGCTGCTGCCCCTGGTGGCCTTCCACTTGCTGGTCAATATGGACACCCGCAGCTACGTGCTGATCTATATGCCGGCGCTATGCTTGCTGGCCGGGTTGGGCATATACCTGTTCTGCGCCGACTTGACCGAGAACCGCCCCCGGATGCTCCCCACGTGGTTCGTGGTGGTAGTAGCCCTGGGCATCATGCTGAATATCGGTGTGTTTATCACGCGCACGGCACCGGAAAGTGACCGGTACGCCCGACAGGTAGAGTCGGTGATCAGCTATATCAAGGCACAGTACCGACCCGACGAAGCTGCCATCGTCCAGTCGGACCTGCGGATGTTCTATCACGCAGTGCATTACTATTTGCCCGAGTATCCCGGGCATCTGTTGCAGCAGACGATGTCGCCGCCCCGACCCAGCCTGGCCTTTCCCAGCCCCGTACGGCTGAACGACAGCGTAAGCCGGGTCATATTTCTTAATCCCCACGCGCGCGTCCAGCCCCAGCCGCAACTGATTGACTTGCCCGGCGGAGCGACGCTTCAGGTGTTAGCAATTGCGCCCGCCGAACGTTATATGCACTTCGGACCCGAGGGCGTGTGGTTCGCAGCATCTCCAGATGAGGAGTAGTGCAGATGAGACTGAATATCCTGGGCAGCGCCGCGGCCGAGGGCATCCCGGCGCTGTTTTGCGACTGCCCGGTCTGCCAAGCCGCTCGCGAGAACGGCGGGCGCGATATCCGGCGGCGCACCGCGTACTTGTGGGACGACGATATCATGATTGATCTGGGTCCGGATCTCTTCTTCGCTCAGGTCACCTGGAATCTCGACTACACCAAGCTCCGGCACCTGCTGATAACTCACTCTCACGAGGATCACTTCTATCCGGTCAGCTTGCACTATCGTGCATCCGGCTTCTCGGTACTGCCAGAAGGATGTTGGCTAACCATCCACGGCAGCGCCAGGATCGGGCAGATGCTGGAAGATGCCTTCGCTCAGTCGCTCGACCAATGTTTCATGGACTTCTCGGAAGTGGCGGTCGGCCGACGCATCGAGTTGGCCGAAGAGCGCAGTGCCCTGCCCATCCGCGCATCCCACATGCCCGATGAGGTCTGTTTCAACTATGTCCTACAGGATGGTGAGCACAAGATTCTTATCGGCAACGACACCGGCTGGTGGGCGGAAGAGACCTGGGACCTGCTCAGTGAACACCGGCTTGATGTGGCGATACTGGACTGCACCTACGGAAAGCACAACTACCGGGAGGGGCACATGGGTGCCGAGGCGGTCATAGATGCTCGCGATGAGCTGCTCAAGCGCGGCATAATCGGCGAGTCCAGCCGCGTGATTGCCAACCACTTCACGCATAACGGTGGCCTGACCCACGAAGGCCTGGTGGCGATGCTTTCGCCCGCCGGCATTGAGGTGGGTTACGACGGTATGGAGATCGAGATTTGACCACCGTTCGGTACGACGGGCGTCTTGCCAGCAGTGAGCTTGTCGAACTGGCCGGCGGTTGTGGACAGGCGGGACGCCTGTCCTACTGAAAGACCAGCAGAGCGAGGCTAACAATTATGTACACAGTCAATGTCCAAGATGCAGACCGTAACACGGTGACAGCCGAAGGCGCGAAGGACACTGACATCCAGTGGCTACTCGCCCCGGCGAACGGCGCGCCCAATTTCGCGCTACGGCGGTTCATCATCGCCCCGGGCGGCTATACCCCGAGGCACACGCACGCCTGGGAGCACGAGGTCTACATTCTGCGCGGCGCCGGTGATCTGGTCACCGATCAGGGCAGCATTCCTCTGACGCCTGACCAGGCGATACTCATTGCCCCCGGCGAGAGCCACCAGTTCCGCTGTACCGGCGAGGATGACCTGGAGATGCTCTGCGTCGTGCCCAACGGGCCGGCCACCGCCGGACACTGATGCCGAGCGAAAGCGCAGGCACGATGTACCTGTCCATCATCATTCCGGCTTACAACGAAGCGCAGCGCATCACGCCGACGCTCGATTCGGCGGCCGCCTTTGCCCGCCGGGTGGATTTCCCCGTCGAGGTGCTGGTGGTGGACGACGGCAGCACCGACGGCACGGCGGCGCTGGTCGAGCGCAGGAGCCGGGAAGACGATCTCTTCCGGCTAATCAGTTACCGACCTAACCGGGGCAAGGGCTACGCGGTGCGCGCGGGCATGCTGGCCGCGACGGGCGAATATCGCCTGTTTATGGACGCTGATGGCAGCATGGCAGTTGAGCAGGTCCTCGGTTTT
>CAYNMY010000451.1:0-2381 GCA_964398275.1 uncultured Armatimonadia bacterium
GCCGCTGTTGCCGCCGTGCATGGTGGCCTTGTACCAGTCGCCCTTCGTCTCGGTTATGTAGAGCGTCTGCCCCTGCACAACCATGGCGACCTTGTCGTAGCTGGTGCCGGGGCCCTTGCGCAGGTTCACTGCCTGCCCGATGACGAAGCCCTTCGCTGTCGCGGCCTGCGAGCCGGACGCCGAGGAGCCGCTCTCAGAACCTGAGCCGCCGGTCTTCACCAGCCACTTCGCGATCCAGCCGGTATTCCCGCCGTGCACGGTCGCCTTGTACCAGTCGCCCTTCGTCTCCGTGATGTACAGCGTCTGGCCCTCGACGACCTTGGCGACCTTGTCGTAGCTGGTGCCGGGGCCCTTGCGCAGGTTCACCTCTTTCGCCGCGACAAAGCCCTTCGTCGTCTTGTTGCTGGAACTGCTGCCGGAACTCGCTGCGTAAGAGGCCGCTGTCGCCAGCTTGCGGCCCCGCGCGATATCGTACTCCAGCAGCTCCCCGAGTATCCACCCATAGCCGTTGCCGGTGCTGACTTTGCACCAGCCGCCCTTGCGGTCGGTGATATACACCTTGCGGCCCTTCTGGAAGGTGGCGTGTTTCTCATACCCCAGGCCCGGGCCCGATCTTATGTTGACCGCATCCCCCTTGATCCAGGCGGGAATCGTCTTGTTCGCGCCGCTGCTGTGCCCGGATGCCGCCGCTTCCTCTGCCAGCGCCCGGCCCTTATCAGCCGAAAACTGCAGCAGCCACTCCGCAATCCAGCCCCACGAATCATCAGGCAGCTTCGACCAGCACCACTTGTTGGCAAACGCGGTGACATGGACCTTCGTGCCGCGCGTCAGCGTACCGATCTTCGTCCGGTCCGTACCGGGGCCGGAACGGACATTCAGTGTTTCGGGGATTACCCAGGCGGGGCGGGACTTGGCGGCAGGCACCGGCGAGGGGATCAACGCGCAGGCGGCGATGATTGCGACTAGTGCGAAGTTGGCTGCGATTCGCTTATTCATATGTTCCTGCGCCCGTACCCAAAGCCTTCCAAATTATAGCTGAGCGCCAAACAACAAGTCAAAGCTAATCCACCCGGATTCTCCTTCTAGAGGACGCAAACCGACGCTCTGCCGTTCACTATGCCCCCACATCCACACCCCCAAAAAACCCCACCAATACAGGGATTCCTCCATTCCCGTAGAATACTTACATCGAGCGGTCAGAACCGCCCTCAAACCTTGCTCAACATCCCTCTGACTGCAACTTCCGCACCGGCTGATAACACAGACTCCGGAGATGAACCGAATGGAACACACTACTCGTGCCGCCATTGTCGTTGCTCTCCTCGTCCTTGTCAGCAGTTGCACCGCCCAGCAGACCGCCGCTCCCACCCTCGAAGAGCTCGGCGAGATGCATGTAGAGAACCTCCTTGCCGCCGTAGCCATGCCGGATGCTGACGACCGAGGCTACGGCAGCGCCCTCTCATGGGGCACATCCTACCGCATGATGACACTCAACCTGCTTTACGAGGCCACTGGCAACACCCAGTGCCTCGACAAGCAACTGGGCCTCATTCAGCAGATATTCACCAAACGCGACTGCGACCTGGCCGCTAAGTACAACGACCCGGACAGGTACACAGACTACCAGCGCAGCCGCGTCATGAAGAACTGGGGCACCGGCGCCTACTCCAAGGGCGAGTACACCTGCTGGGCCGTGCACACCGGCATGGTGCTGTATCCGATGGCCGAATTCGTCCGCATCGTCCGTGCCGGCGGCGACGCCACGGCCACATACGCTCAGCAGGTCGAGCAGTACCTCCCGCTCATGGAGCAAGCCATCAAGGAATACGACTCCGAATGGCGCGACGGACCCGAAGCAGGCCAGGGCTACTACCTCTTCCCGGAGAGCACCAGCCCACTCACCGGTCAGATCCTCCCTCTCAACCAGATGAACGCGCCCGGACGCGCGCTCTTCGCCCTCTACGACATCACCGGCAAACCAAAGTACAAAGACAAAGCCGAGAAGCTGGCGGCATTCATGAAGACCAAGCTCACCCACGTCGAGGATGGCGACTACTACGTCTGGGCATACTGGGCGAAGCCACCGGACGCGCCTCCGAGCAGGGGCGAGGACGTCTCCCACGCCGCCATCAACGCCCATTTCATGTATCTGGCCTGGGAGCATGGCGCGAGCTTCGACGACACCGACATGGCTCGCTTGGCACGCACTTTCACCACTGGTATCTATCTCGGGGACGGGCAGTTCTCCTGCACTGTCGGCGGCCGCAAGCCCAACGACAAGTACACCCCCCAGCTTCCGCGCTGGACTTTCCTGGCCCGCTTCGACCCCGCCGTCGAGGAATACATGCTCGCGTACATCGGCGCGCACCCGCAGGGCGAGC
>CAYNMY010000452.1:0-2378 GCA_964398275.1 uncultured Armatimonadia bacterium
AATCAATGAAAGCGCCATAGTTAGTTAGATTACGCACCTTACCTTCACAAACAACGCCCTCCTTCAATCGGGCCATCGTCGCTTCTCGGCGTCGCTGGCGCTCTTCTTCAATTACCTGGCGGTGAGAGAGAATAACTTTGTTAGCCGCCCGGTCAGCTTCCAGTACCTTCAGCCGGAGGGTGCGGCCCACGAATTTGTCCAAACGCCGCACATCGCGGGTAGCCACATGCGAGGCCGGCACAAAGCCGGATACGCCCAGGTCCACCCGGAGCCCGCCCTTGACCCGGTCGGTGACCATGGCGGTAATGAGCTTTTCGTTCTCCAGAGCATCATATATGCGCCGCCACACCCGCTCATAGTCAGCCCGTGTCTTGGACAGCCGCATTGCTCCAGTATCGTCGCCGACACTGATCACTGCCACTTCTATCTCTTGATCACGCTGGGGTAAATCGTCTTCACCGGCGAACTCGCTGCGCGGGATAATACCTTCACACTTGGCGCCAACATCCACCACCACACCTTGCTCCTGGATTTCAATGACTGTTCCAGTTACAATATCGCCCTCCTCTACAGTTCGCGGGGTAGCCGCCTCCAGGTCGGCCCAGGTCTCTTCCAGGTCCCAGCGCGAACTGATAATCCGTCCACCTTCAGAATCTTTCCGGCTGCCGAATTCGGAACTGCTACTTGATCGTCGCTGAGTGGATTCAGAAGACTGCTCGTTGAATTCATCGTTCATCGTCTTGGGCTCCTTCGCCTAATCGTAGATACTTAGCTGCTCACTGGGTTCGAGAAAGTCGTCTCACGGTGTCTAATTCAGCGTCTGTAAGTCTCGCCAGTTCTGGCCAACTTTTACGTCTACCTGTAACGGAACGGTCAGTTGCCATGCTCCTTCCATAAGCTGGGTGACGAACTCCGCGACCTGATTCACTTCGTCGGTAGGCACCTCAAAAACCAGTTCATCGTGTACCTGCAACAACATCCGAGTTGGGGCGCTGATCCTGGCCAATCCCGCGGCGATATCCACCATCGCCACTTTGATAATGTCGGCGGCCGAACCTTGAATAGGCGTATTGGCGGCGGCGCGTTCGGCATAGGCGCGCACCCGCCGATTGCTGCTGTTTAGCTGCGGAAGATAGCGGCGCCGGGCGCAGATGGTCTGGACGTAGCCATCTTCCCGGGCCTGGGTCACGATCTGGTCAGTATACTGCCTTACTCCGGCCAGTCGCTGGAAATAGTTCTCAATAAAGGCTTCGGCCTCCTCCCGAGAGATATCCAGTTGGGCGGCCAGGGCGGTCGCGCCCATTCCGTAAATCACCGCATAATTGACGGTCTTGGCCGCGCGGCGCATATCGGTGGTGACTTCAGCGATGGGCACCTCAAATATCGTGGCCGCGGTCCGGCAATGGATGTCCTCGCCAGCCCGAAAAGCCGCTGTCAAGTGAGCATCGCCAGACAGATGGGCCAGGATGCGCAGCTCTATCTGGGAATAATCGGCGCACAGCAACATTTTATCCGAAGAGCCGGCCACAAAGCAAGCCCGAATTTCCCGGCCCAGCTCGGTCTTAATGGGTATATTTTGCAGATTGGGATTGCGGCTGGACAAGCGGCCGGTGGCAGTTACTGTTTGCTCAAAGGTAGTGTGGATGCGGCCGGTTCCCGGGTCAACTTCCTCCAGCAGTCCCTTGACATAGGTAGAATACAGTTTGGCAAGCTGGCGGTATTCAAGGACCAGGCCGACAATCTCGTGGTCAGGGGCTAACTCATCCAGTACGTCGGCGGCGGTGGACCATCCGGTCTTAGTGCGCCTACCCTTGGGCAGTCCCAGTTTTTCAAATAACACTTGCCCGAGCTGTTGGGGTGAGCCGATGTTAAAGTCTACACCGGCCAGCTCATAGATTCGGGTTGCCAACTGCTGCTGGGCCTCGGTCAACTGCTCACCAAAGCTCCTGAGGGTGGCGGCATCAATGGCAATGCCGGCTGTTTCCATCGCGGAGAGGATTTCGACCAGAGGCATCTCCACCCGGGCAAACAGCTCCTGCAGTCCCAGCTATTCCAGTCGGACCAGGAGCGACACCCGCAATTTGCCGATAAGAGTGGCCTCGGCCCGGGCCCGCTGCTCGGCATTTGTCGGTGGTGGCAGGGCTTCGCCCAGATACCGGGCCACCAATATCTCCATATCCCGCTCGCGGCGCTCGGGAGCGATCAGATAATCGGCCACAGCGGTATCAAACTCAATCCCTCGCATCTGGACGCCCACCGCCTCCAAGACATGGCTGAGTTCTTTGAGTTCGTGCCCCCGTTTGCCAATATCAGGGTCTTCCAGCAGGTTATGTATCTGATTGGGTAGGAGAGAGGACTCATCGGTCTCAAACAATCCC
>CAYNMY010000453.1:0-2376 GCA_964398275.1 uncultured Armatimonadia bacterium
CAGGCCTTTCGTCGTTGAGCATAGCAGCAAATGAGCCATCTTGCAGTGATTCCGAATATCGCATTGCGATGTACTTGACCTGATTGTGCCAATCCCCCTCCGGGAGGGGAGTTCTGCCGGAGGACATCACGGTAACATCCTCTCCATCCTGGATGAGCATACGCGTGAGATTCGTCCCAATGTGACCTGTTCCACCAATGATAAGTGTTTTCAACCGATATCCCTCATTTCAACGAAGATAGAGTTAGCCGAGATTTGCTATTGAGCACGGCCCGGCGAAACTACACATCCAGCTTCCCGGTGCGGTGGGCCTGGATATAGCTCATGCAGAACTCGTCTTGCCCCAGCAGCGCCTCGACGGCGACAATGTGCGCCATTATCTTCTCGTCGAGCGGGTCGGTTATCGCCGAGTCCATCCCCGCCTGCATCGCCAGGCCGATGAAAGCCCGGTTCATCAGGCGGCGGTTGGGCAGGCCAAACGAGATATTGCTCAGCCCGGAGGTGATATGACACTCCGGGCAGTACTGGCGAATCGCGGCGATGGCCGCCAGGATATGCAGGCAGGCCTCGTGGGCAGTGCTCAGGGGGGAGATAATCGGGTCCACAAAGATCTGGCTGGCCGCGATCCCGCCGTCGGTGAGCCTGTCAATAAGCTGCTCGGCGACCTCTTCGCGCTGGCCCGTCCGTGTGGGCATGCCCTGCTCGCCCAGCGCCAACGCTACAACGTTGACCTTCGCCTCCAGCACGACCGGCAGCATGCCCTCGAGGCTGCTCGGCTCCATTGTCACCGAGTTTATCATTGGCGTTGCCTCGCCGGTGTATGTCTGCAGGCCGCGCTGGACAGCCTGGGGATTGGGCGAGTCGAAGCTGATCGGCCTGTCGGTGGCCGCCTGGACAGTCTCCACCAGCCACTGCATATCTGCGACTTCCTGGTCACCGACCGTGCCCGGATTGCAGTCAATGAAATCCGCGCCGGCCCCGGTCTGCTTGACCGCGAGGCCAGCGATATAGTCGGCGTCGCGACTGGCTATTGCCTCCTTCACCTTGCTTCTGGTCCCGTTAATCAGTTCACCAATGATGATCACGCTGCTCGTCTCCTTGAAGGTCTCGGTACGACAGGCGTCTCGCCTGTCGGGCTTTTAGTGGCACAGGCATCCTGCCTGTGTGCCCTTGTGAATCATCTACACCGGCTGGAAGCCGGTGCCACCTGGTACACGGTGGGGTACGACAGGCGTCCCGCCCGTCGGGCTTTTGGTGGCACAGGCATCCTGCCTGTGTGGCCTTGTGAATCACCTACGCCGGCTGGGACAGGCGAGACGCCTGTCCTACCATATTGGGTGTTGTTATCCGTGCCGCAGCGTTAGCCCCTTGACCAGGGCCGTCAGGCACTGGCAGAGCGGCGCTGGAACTCCGTGCTGCTGGGCTGCCGCGACTACCGCTCCGGTTATGTAATCTATCTCCGTGCACCGGCCGGCGAGCACATCCTGGAGCATCGAAGACCGATTGGCTGCTGTGGCCTGGCAGACCTGCTTCACTGCCTGGCCAGGGGTAAAATCGCCCCAGTCAATTCCCGCAGTCTCGCCCACCTGGTAGACCTCCTCGGCCATCTCCTCCAGCAGCTCGCGCAGTACCGGTATCTCGAGCAGCTCGCCGTTGCACCGCCGTGTGAGTGCGGTGAGCGGGTTGATCGCGCAGTTGATGAGCACCTTGCGCCAGAGCAGCGCATCTACGTCCTCGGTCACTTGCACCGCCAGACCTGCACTTTCGAGAAGCCCGGCGACGCGCTGCGCCAGCTCGTGGTTGCCCGCCGGGCTGCCCAGCACAACCTCACCCAGGCCCGCCTGGCGGACTCGCCCTGGGCCCAGCAGCGTGGCACCGCTGGCGGTCGTCCCCGCCAGGACTTGCTCCTCTGGAAAGTACTCCTGAAGCACCTCGTAATTACCCAGGCCGTTTTGCAGCGTCAGAATCGCTGTGTCTTCACCGATTAGCGGCTTAGCGTGCTCGGCGGCGGCAGCCGTGTCGTAGGCTTTCGTGAAGATGATTGCCAGGTCGGCGGTGCTGAATTCGTGCGGGTTGGCGCTGCACTGTATCGGCACAGTGTAAGAGCCCTCGGGTGCTTCGATGATGATGCCCTGCTGGTTGATGAGCTGGGCGCGGTCCGCGCGATGGTCGAGCAGGCCGACCTGGAGATGCGGCATCCGGCCCAGCAATCCGGCATGCAGACAGCCCATCGCCCCCGGGCCGACGATGACCACGCGGGGCTTAGCTGGTTGGGGGGATTGACTGTCGCTCACAATGTAGGCCTCAACGCATCGGGCCGGCCACGGTGCGCTCGACGCGGCCCCGCCGACGGCCCAGTTCCCCCACCATAATACG
>CAYNMY010000454.1:0-2371 GCA_964398275.1 uncultured Armatimonadia bacterium
GCCGTCATACCCGCACACTACTCCCTCGGCTCTCAATACTTGTTTCTCGCCCACCATCACGTTTTCCCAGAAAGAGTGTCTTTTCCGACTAACTGGTACTGGCGAGTATCCAACAGCCAGTAGCCTTCCCGCAGAACCTTTCGGGATTCAGAAATCTCTATCCTTTGCTGAAACATAGGGCCATCGGTCACAAAGGTATGGTATTCGCCGTTTTCACCGCACGGCTCGATATGGGATGACCTTGCTCATAGTTATAGGCGTTGCCTCTCCAACGCAGAGATACTCAACACTGCGCCTGGTCATTCTTCCGATTGAGTGACATATTGCGCCGCAGCCTCGCTTAGAAGTTGGCCAATCTGTTCAAGCCCCTCAAAGAGCCGCGGGCCCGGCCGGGTGACCAGGTCGTCGTTGATAGTGTAGACCTGGCCGGTGTGGACTGCGGCCACCTCCCGCCAGGCCGGCGTTGCTCTTAGTTCGGTGAGAATGTCGCTGGATGTCTCGCCGCTGCTTGCGCCGTGAGTCTGGGCGATGATGAGCTGCGGGTCGGCGGCGACGATGGCTTCCCGGGAAACCTGCGGCCAGGGCCGGTGTTGATCAACGTGGGGCAGGCCGGCGATGGCGTTACGGGCCCCGCAAGTGCGGATGACATCGTTGATGAAGCTGGTAGTGCCGGCGACGAACAATGGCTCGCGCGACACTATGAAAAGCACGCGCAACTGGACAGCGGCCCACCGGCGGCTATCTGCCTCGACCTGTGCTTTGCGCTCGGCCAGCTTGTCGGCAGCTTCGGCCCCCCGCCGGTCGTGTCCGGTGAGTTGGCCGAGGCGCCGTACCAGGGCGATGACGTCGTCCAGCGTCTGCGGGTCATACCCTAGAACGGGTATTTCCATCTCCCCCAGCCGGTCCAGGAAGGCCATGTCAAGGCCCCGCGCGGCCAGGACCAGGTCCGGCTGCCGGCTAACCAGCTTCTCCAGGCTGGGGTTGATGATACCGCCGATGCTGGGCTTCGCCAGCGCCTCGGTCGGGTAGTCGCAGAAATCGGTGCGCCCGACCAACTGCTGATCAGCTCCGACCAGAAACACGATCTCAGTCAGGTTGGGCGACAGAGTGACGAGGCGCTGCGGCGCTTCCTTGAAAGTGACCGTGTTGCCCAGGTCATCGGTGAACGCCCGCGGCCAGTCGCTTGCCACCGGGTGCATCTTTGGACCGGAAGGTGACTGGCCGGCTTGCTGGATGCTCCGACAGCCGCCCAGGACCGCCAGCACCAGCGCGGCAACAGCCGTCGTCACCAGTGGTGCTGTCAACCTCATCTTCACGGTTGCTCTGTCCTTCGCCATTCGCATAGGGCGGCTACTCCAGGTCGTAGGCGCTGTCGTCGGCCGATAGGTAGGCTAACTCGTCAGTGTGCACGCTCACTCCGTGCTTTTCGGTGATGCCTTTGGCGTGACCATCGCAGTAGGCCACGTTGGCAATACCATTGTGACGATAGTGGACGTTGGGACCGATGAAGTTCCAGCTATCGTTGGGCGAGCGCAGGTAGTTGTTCTGGCTGATTCCTGTGTACGGTGTCCACATCGTGTCGTTGTCGTAGTAGGCACTGTCACACAGGAGTACGATCTGGGACGGCCGCTTGATCTTCGTGGTAAGCGCAGGCTTTTTGCCCTCGGCTGGCGGCCCGCCGAGATAGCTGGTGTTATAAGCATAACCGCTGGCGGGGCGCTCGCCGCTGGGAGCCTGAAAAATCGGGCAGATGCTGATCTGTTCGTTCTTCGTATACGGCCCGATTAGGCCCAGTTCGTAAGAGACCAGGCCAGCGGAATCCCAGTAACAGTGAAAGTCCCAGGCATGCTCCTCGTACTCCCCCGAGAAGTCGCCGGTGTAGTAGTAGGCCAGCGGCATAGTCTCATCGTGGTCAGTGGCATACATCTGGAAAGCCAACGCCAACTGCTTGACATTCGACAGGCACGTGGTCTGAAGAGCCTTCGCCTTGGCGCGGGCGAAGACCGGGAAGAGGATCGCGGCCAGAATCGCGATGATCGCGATGACCACGAGTAGTTCGATCAGGGTGAAACCACGCTGGTTGTGGCTGTGTCTGGACATTGTAAGCCCTCCGTTATTGTTCAGGTGTGGGGTGCAAATTGGTTACTTCCGGCTGCTGACTGCGTATTCAGTTGTTGCGGCGGGCTGCGCCGCCGGCCGGATGCGGTAACAAAAAACCACCGCTCCGGAAAGCGGTGGTGTCTACGAAATAAAATCAGCACCTCCCTTCCCGCGAAGAGATGAAACTGAACAACGCTTGCGCAGCAGTCTACTGACTCTCGGATCAACCTACTTCCCGCGCCTTCCCAAGAGCGGATTGCTCTCAGTGGCT
>CAYNMY010000455.1:0-2355 GCA_964398275.1 uncultured Armatimonadia bacterium
GTCGGCCATAGCTCCTGGAAGTGGAGGGCATCTTCGGACGTAAACAGGCCGATACCGCAGGTGAAGCCGCCGGTGTACTCGATCAGCAGCGCGATGCAGTCCTCCTGGCCGAGTATGCCGCCGTGGATATCGTGCGCTTGGGGAGCGGCCAGTGGCGAGACCTCACGGTTATAGGGCAGGGGGGCAAGCGACTTGATATCGGTACCAGCGCAGCCCACCACCGGGCGCAGGGTGTGATGCCATACGGTGCCGCGGTGGAAGAGGGTCTTGGCGCTCACAAACGCCAGGTACCGCTGCTCGGTGGCCTGCGCGTAGGGGTTTTTCATTACCGGCCCGTAGATGTGGGCGTTGGCCCACGGTACGTAGCCATTGCCCCACGGCATCTGCAGGTCATTGCCTTTGCCACCCTTGGTGATTAGCTCGCCGGCGAACTGAGTGGCGTGGTCAAAGGACCAGCGGTCCGGGGCATTGTGCAGAGCATAGATGCCTGTCTCGTCGGCTACGTCGGTGCTGCCGGTATAGATCAGCGACCAGGTGCCGTCGAGTGCCTCAATCACATTCTCTATCCGTACGCCGGACTGCAGTGAGTCCGATTCGCGTTCGCAGCGGAGAGTGGCGGCGTCCACCACCGGATTGGACTTTCCGGGCGGTGGGGTTTCATCCTCCCAGGAGACCCGTCCGGTTTCCTCATCCCAGTGGCCCTGGACGTAGCCCAGGCGGGAGACGGCGCCGGAGTCGGTGCCCTCGAGGGCGGCGGTGACCACCTGGTTCTCGGCATCGTAGTCAATGGGGATAGGCATCCCCGTAGTCTCTCGCCACGTCCCCGAAGCTTGTAGGTCGGCGGTTACGGCTTGATAGTCGGTGATCTTGGTGGGCCGCTGTTTGCTCCAGGCCAGGTTCTGCTGATGCCAGGTCTTGACCGAATCACCGGGAACACCGTCGGGGTCGCGTGTCATTACCATGAAGTTGTCGGCCAGCGCCGGCCCGTGGTTGCGGCCGTCGCGCCGGAGTATCTGGTAGGTCTGCGGCCCGCCGATCTCCACCTTCTCTAGCCAGATCTCCAGGTTGGTACCACCGGGCTCCTGGTAGTAGCCGTCATCCCACCACCACATCCCGTAGTTCGAGCCGCGGCCCGACTCCCGCTGGGGGCATCCGGGCATGACCACGGTGCGACCTTTCTCGTACCGCAAGGTCGACGCAGATGACGGGGCCTGTTGCCACTCCAGCAGCACGAAATGCCGGGAGCTGTCGTGACGGGCCCAGAGACTCGCCTCAATGCAGTACTCGTGATAGGTCTCACTGCTGTCCTGTCCGCAGATGCGCGAGTAGGGATTGACCCCGCCAATGCTGTCTGCCTCAGGTATATTGGGCAGGTCAGCTTCAACGGTGATGAACTTGGTTGTGTTGTTCCAATCGGTCACGAAGAGCTGCCGGCCAGTGCAGTTGCCGCTGAGGAAAGTCAGCACGGCACCGTTCCAGTAGTCGTCAGCGAAGTCGTCCAGATCGGTTCTGAAGCTGCTGGCGGAGTTGGCCCCATCGGCCACTACGGTGAACGACCGCCCGCTGCCCCAGTCATATACCCCCGAGCCGGCAAAGGGATGATGGATATAGGCAATGGGGCCGATCCCCATTTCGTAGCCCGCCGGCGTCACGCCGTTGTCGGGAACGTGGATCAGTTGCCGATATGTCCCCGGCTCAGGTACGTTGGGGTAGCCGGCGCCAGCCAGTTTCTGACTGTATCCGTCCAACCGCAGCTTGGCATAGTTCGTCTCGTTGGTATCAGTAGTGGCGATACGCTGGAGGCCGGAGCTGTAGAGAACCGGGCAGACGGCGCTCAGCGGCTTGCGGTCGTCATCGCTGCCATCGTGGCGCGGCATGCCTAGCGGGTATATCGCCGTCCCCAGCGTCCGGATCCCCTCATCCACCAGACAGAAGCGGTCGGCGTTGGCCCCCTCGTCCTGGGCCCAGTCGCCCTCGCCGCCGGCGATGTCAGCGTCCAGGCCGTTATGGAACTTCAGCCGGAAAGTCATGTTGCCGTTGCCGTCGTCGGGCTGGAAGATGTAGGTCCGCTGCCCCTGGTTGTACAGGGCGGAAATCTGGGCCTCGGAAATGACCTCATCCCAGATGCCCACTATGTGAAACTCTTGATTGATACACTGCCCTATCCAGCTCTCAGCACTGGCCCAGTCATCAGTGTAGTCTGGTCCCAGGTAGATCGCGGAGGGGCTGCCCGAGGGCGCGGGGACGCCGGTGACTGGATCATGCGCCGGGATGGCGTCGTTGTAGTAGGCCTGGATTACTCCCGCCGCGAAGTCCCAGGTGAAGACGTGGAACTCGGGCTTGCTCCGCTTCTCA
>CAYNMY010000456.1:0-2335 GCA_964398275.1 uncultured Armatimonadia bacterium
AAGGACGCCGTCTTCCAGCCCCACGAGACTATTGACGCCGTGGCCGGACTGTTCGCCCGCGCTGGTTTCAATCTGTTGCGGCTGCATCACCTGGACGACGGGGGCGGCCTGCGGCCTCCCGAGCGCGCCGGCCAGCAGCCCCGCCTGGATCCCGAAAAGCTCGATGCGGTTGACTACTGGATCGCCGCGCTGAAAAAACGGGGCATTTATGTCTACCTCGACTTGCTGGACTACCGGACATTCTGGGAAGCCGAGGGTGCGGCTAACGGCAGCTTGCTGGGGCGGGGCGCCAAGCCGTATGCGCTCTTTGCTGACCGGCTGATTGAGCTTCAAATCGCCTACGCGCGGGAGCTGCTGGTAGAGCACACCAATCCCTACACGAATCTTAGTTATGCGGCAGATCCGGCAGTTGCGCTCGTCGAGTTGTGCGATGAGAACGGCTTGCTGGCGGCCGAGCAGCACTGGCGGCGGATAATGCCGCCGTACCGACGGGAGCTGCTGGAGCGCTGGAACGCATGGCTGCGGGACAAGTATCAGACTACCGCCCGCCTCACCCAGGCCTGGCGCCGGACGGGATGTCCTGAGCCCCTGGCACACTTTGAGAGCCTCGAGGCAAACACGGTCAGCCTGCCGGGGATGGCCCTCTCCGCCCCGGCCAATGATGCGCGGATGACCGATGCCCGCTGGTTCGCGGTAGACGTGCATCGCGACTACTTCCGCCGGATGCGCGAGGCGCTCCGAGCGATGGGCGTGCGCACGCCGATAACTGCGGTTACCGACTTTGAGTACCCCGCCGACGTATTCGCGGTCGCCTCGGAACTTGACTTTGTCGGCGCGAATTACTACTTCGCTCACCCCATCTTCAAGGCGAATCGCCCCGGGGACGTGCTGGCCTATTTTGAGGCCGGCAACCCCCTCGACGCCCGCCGACCGGACACCGCGGTGCGGCGCTTGTGCGGACCCCGGGTGGCGGGCAAGCCGCTGGCGATCCGGGAGTGGAATGTCTGCTGGCCCAATCCCTACCGCGCTGAGGGCATTATGCAGGCGGCGCAATACGCTGCCGAGCAGGATGTTGACGCGATGATCCTGTTCACCTACAACTGCCAGCCCGGCACGGACAAGCTATCCTACTTTGACGTCTCCGCCGACCCGGCCCGCTGGGGGCTGGCAGCGCTGGCCGGCCAGGTATTTCGCAGCGAGGAACTCAAGCACCATTCGACAGTTCAGGTAGTCTTCGAGCAGGCTGATGTTTTCGATAGTCCTGACGAAACGCTGGTGGATGAAGTCTACGACCTGGGTCGGGGCGCGCGCGTCGTCAACTGGTTCCCCGGCCTTCGCTTCGGGTCGCCTACTGAGTTGTATCTGCGCCCCACCGCCCGGCGCCTGAAGTACGAGACTCTCAAGCAATTTCCCGACGACGCGCCGCCCACGGTCATTGATCGGCTGCCGGATTCTTCGCCCCGCCGGCGGCAGTCCGACCGGTTCGCGTTCGTCAGCGGGCAGGAAGCCGCCAGTGCTGCGGCGAAGACTACTACTGGCGCAAGTCCGACGCTCTCAGTTGGCTCGGGCGAATTGGCTGGCACGCTGGCCTGGTGCAGCCTGGATGGCGAGCCGGCGGCGACATCGCGGTCCTGGATGCTGAAACATGTCAGCCCGGCGCACAACACCGGCGAGCGAACGCGGGCCCACTACGCGAAGACCGGTCAGAATCTGTATGCCCTGCTGGAAGACGGCATTGCCCCGGTGCTAACCGGCGGGCAGCCAGCGGTGATGCCGCTGGGCGTGAAGTTGGCGGGGCAGCGGGTGGTGAGCATTTACCTGCGGGGCGGCGTCTGGGAGCTGGTGCGCGATGGCGAGGACTGGTGGTTTTACTGCGATGTGCCGGGCACAAGACTGGAACTGCCCGGGTTGCCCGAACAGGTGGAAATAACGGCGCTCACGCCCACGGGCCAGCAGACCCAAATGGTTACCCAGCCCGTGGTCTACCCGGCGGAAGCCTTGTTGATCAGACTGCGTAAGCCTGAGAAAACAGACTAAGCTGCCGACAGGCGAGACGCCTGTCGTACCGACGGTACGCACTTCCGGAGGAGTAGGATAAGCTTATGAACGAGAATGACGGAAGCAGCCAGATATCAATTTTCGACTGTGTCAGCCCGCTGGATTTCCGCTACTACGGCCAGGATACGCAGCTTCAGGAGTGGCTGGCACCGTATATGACCGAGCGCGGGCGGATCAGCTCGGAACTGCGCGTGGAGGTAGCGGCCGTGCGGGCCCTGGCCAACCTCGGCCTGTGCTCCGCGGAGATTGCTGACGAGGTGGCCGCCGCGGCCGAGCG
>CAYNMY010000457.1:0-2335 GCA_964398275.1 uncultured Armatimonadia bacterium
GCCGAGGGGGTTTGTTGTCTGCTCATAGCCTGACTCCTGCAAAAAGAGCCTTCCCGACCGGGAAGGCTCTCAGCACTGCGTCCTCTGGTGCCCGGCTGCTGGCCACTACTCCACCTTGACTTTGATGGTATCCGCTCGGGGCTGGAGTCGGCCCTGCCTATCAACAACTTGCAGCGTTGCCACGTAATAGCCCGGTTCGGGGAACTGGTAGCTGACCTTTTCGCCGTAGCCGTCTATCCCCAGACCGTCAAGATCATCGAAGTCCCACTGGTAAATGGCGTCTACGCCTTCGTGCTGCGGCTTGGCAGTGAACTCAGCCGGTCGGCCGGCCGGGGCGGTGCGGACCTCGGGGCCCTCGATCTCGGCCACCAGGGGCATATCTTCCTGGATGATCTGCAAGCTCGCAAAATAAATCTTGCCGTTACGGTTGCCGGTGAGGACTACGCGCTCCAGCTTGGCGCCGGCCAGGTCCTCGGGCCTGCGGAAGTCCGACAGCACTGCGCTGATGCGCAGCCACTCATCCTCAAATACCAGGTTCGGATTCAGCTCCAGGTCGCCGGAGGATAGATGCCCCTTGTCGGTAACCAGGATGATGCGCACCTTGTCCACGGGCAGAGCTTCGGTCGCTTGCGGGCGGCTGCCCATTCCCGGCATCCCCATCATAAACTCATCCTCCATGCCCGGTGGCATCCCCCCCCCGGGATACATCGCGCCCGGTGGCATCCCTGGGCCGTACGGGCCCGTGGGCGACTGAGGCTTCTCGGCTTCTCCCGCCTTCACCAGCATGACTACCTGGGTTTGAATCGGCTGGTTGACGAAAGCGCTTAAGTCAACTGGCGTCTTCAGGTCCAGCCGGCCGCCTTCGTGGTAGCCCCGAGCCAGTACCTCCAGCGTTTGGCGCTCGCCAAACTTCTCCTTATCGCTGATCTGGATTTCGCCGCTGCCCCAGGGACCGATCTCTGCAAAATCGGTAGTACCGCTGAACAGGTTGATAGACTGATCTCCCCAGACAAGCGCCCAACTCACTAGCAGCACCACCACTACTGCACAGGTCGTGGCAAGCCGTTTTGTCAACATTGAGCCCACCCTAGTGCTAAGATTGAGTAACCCTGTGGCCTGATGTTGGATCTATATTACCGCATTTTCCGGCGGTTGGCAAGGGTGCAAAAGCCGGCGGCTTCAATCCGTGCGCAACACGGCCATAAAGGCCTTCTGGGGAATCTCCACCTGGCCAACCTGTTTCATCCGTTTCTTGCCCGCCTTTTGCTTCTCCAGCAGCTTGCGCTTGCGCGTCACGTCGCCGCCGTACAGCTTTTCGATGACGTCCTTGCGCAGCGGAGGAATACGCATCGCCGCGACCACCCGCTTGCCGATGCTGGCCTGGAGCCGGACCTCAAAGAGCTGGCGCGGGATCTCCCGCTTGAGGTTCTTAATGATAGTCCGCCCGCGCCGCTCCGCGAACTGCCGGTGGGTGATGAGGGCCAGGGCATCAACGGGGTCGCCGTTGACCAGGATGTCCACCTTGACCAGATCGGCCACCTGGTAACCGGCCGGATCATAGTCGAGCATCGCGTAGCCCCGGCTGACCGTTTTGAGGTTGTCGTAGTAATCCACGATAATCTCGGCCAGCGGCAGCGTGTAGTTGAGCACTACGCGATCGGTCTCAATGTACTCCATGTCAACGAACTTGCCCCGGACGTTTTCAGACAGCTTCATACAAGCGCCCACGTAGCTGTTGGGCAGCGTTATCTGCGCAGCGACTATGGGCTCTTCGATCTGCTCGACGTGCTGGGGCTCGGGCAAGGCGGCGGGATTGTGGATCTCGATCATCTCGCCGTCGGTGCGCAGTATCCGGTAGCCCACGCTCGGGGCGGTGGTCACCAGGTCCAGGGCGTACTCGCGCTCGAGCCGCTCCTGGACGATGTCCATGTGCAGCAGTCCCAGAAAACCACACCGGAAACCAAACCCCAGCGCTGCGGAGGTCTCCGGCTCGTAAACGAATGCTGCATCGTTCAGCGAGTACCTGTCCAGCGCGTCTCTCAGTGCGGGATGGTCGGCGTTATCAACCGGATATAGCCCGGCGAAGACCATCGGTTGACTCTTGCGGTACCCGGGCAGCGGCTCGGTGGCGGGACGGTCGGCGGAGGTGATTGTGTCGCCGACCCGGCTGTCGGCCACCTGCTTCATGCTCGCGGTCAGATATCCTACCGAACCTGCGCCCAACTCGTCTACCTTCTCCATCTGCGGCGCGAAGACGCCCACGCCGGTGACCTCGAAGGTCTGGCCGGTGGACATCATCTGGATGTGGTCGCCGGCCCGCACCGTGCCGTCTAAG
>CAYNMY010000458.1:0-2320 GCA_964398275.1 uncultured Armatimonadia bacterium
GCGCTCGTTGATGCGGGCGGGCGGCCCGGTGGGGTGGATTACATCAATGCGCACGGCACGGGAACGCAGTATCACGATCCGGCGGAGACACGCGCAATCAAGGCCGTGCTGGGCGAGCATGCTTACGAGATTGGGGTCAGCTCGATCAAAGGGGCTATCGGCCACCTGATGGGGGCAGCGGGAGCAGTTGAAGCGGTAGCGACTGTGAAGGCGATCCAGGACAATGTTGCGCCGCCGACGGTGAACTACGACGTGGCGGACCCGGACTGCGATCTTGACTACATACCGAACGAAGCGCGGGATATGGCCATTTCCTGCGCGGTTAACCTGTCTTCCGGGCTGGGCGGGAGCAACGCTGCGGTAGTTTTCCGCGCCCTCTAAAGCAAGCAAAGCGATTATGTCTGAGCTCGCACGAGAGCAGGTCGTCATCACGGGCGTCGGGCCGATTAGCGTGATTGGCACCGGCCGGGAAGCATTCTGCGCCGCGCTACAGCGCGGTAACCAACCCGCTGCGGAATCCGGGCCGCTGGGCGTAGAGGACTTCGCGGTCGAAGACTACCTGACCAGCGAGAAGACTTATCTGGACCGCTGCTCCGAATTTGCCCTGGCCGCCGCGGTCCTGGCCCTGGATGACGCGCAACTGGACTGGCGCGGCGGCCCGCACCCGCGGTGGGGGTTAGCCCTGGGCACCGCTTTCGGCTGCCTGGACTCAATGCTGAACAACACAATTCGCGTCCAGAACAAAGGCGCGCGCTTTGCCTCGCCCATCATCTTTATGCACTCGATGGCGAATTCTCCGGCCAGCCTGGTAGCTATTGAATACGGCTTGGAGGGGCCGAACCCCACCTTCTGTGACGGTGATATCTCGGCGGGCACGGCTCTACACTACGCCTGGCACGCGCTGGTTTCCGGCCAGGCGGACGTAATGCTCGCCGGCGGCGTGGATGTGCTCAGTAAGGCGCTGCTGGCGCGGTTGAGCGCGGAACCGGATAGACCTGGGCCCCGGCCCGCAACGGAAGGGGCGGCCGTCCTGGTACTGGAGAAGGCAGAGGCGGCTGCGGCACGCGGGGCCAGGCCGCTGGGTGAGATTGCTGGCTGTGGATTGGCGAGTGGCAGTGATGGGGATGAGGCACGGGAGCAGGCGCTCAAGCGTGCCGTCGCGGCCAGCGGGTCGAGTGAAGCGCCCGTGGAATTTGACATACCCGGCGGTTACGGGTATACCTTTGGTGCAGGGCTGGCTTTGGATACTGCTGCGGCGATTGGTCTTAACGCCGCGCAGGAGCAAGGCCTTGTGAGCATCGCGCGGGCGACATCGTCGGGACGCGCGGCTGCTATCATACTGCGAGAAGCCCGATGAAATATGACCGTGATGAGATAATAGGGCATTACCAGTTGATGCTGGTGATACGCCGCTTCGAGGAAGCGCTGGACCGGCTCTTCGGCGAGGGCGTAATCGTCGGTACCAGCCACTTCTGCGCGGGCCAGGAGGCCTGTGCAGTAGGAGCTGTGGCGGCGCTGGGGCGCGCCGATCTCGTCAGCTCCAACCACCGCGGGCACGGTCATTTTCTGGCCAAGGGCGCCGATCCCAAGAGAGTAATGGCCGAACTGTTCGGCAAGGCCACCGGCTATGCCGGCGGGCGCGGTGGCTCGCAGCACATGGCGGAGTTCTCGCTGGGCTTCCTGGGCACCCACGGCATTACCGGTGGGATGATTCCGGTGGCGACGGGCGCAGCACTCAGCCAAAAGCTACTCAAGACCGGCAACGTGGTGCTGTGCTTCTTCGGCGACGGAGCTACCGGGTCGGGCGCATTTCACGAGGCGGTCAATATGGGCGCGATCTGGGAGCTGCCCATCGTCTATTTCTGCGAGAATAACCTCTACGCGATGAGTATGCCGGTTGCGGAGGCCTTCAAGGTCACCAGCATCGCCGAGCGAGCCGCCGCGTATGGCTTGCCCGGCGTGGTGGTGGATGGGAACGACTACTTCGCCGTGCGGGAAGCGACCGCCCAGGCCGTCGAGCATGCTCGGACCGGTCAGGGTCCCACGCTGGTCGAGGCGCATACCTATCGGTATTACGGGCATTCCAAGAGCGCCGACTGCGCCTACCGTTCGGACGAGGAGGAAGCAGCCTGGCGGGCCAGGGACCCGCTGAAGCTGATGCGTGAGCAGCTGATCGCGGAGGATTTACTCACCGAGGCGGCGGCTCAGGCGCTGGCGGAGGAGGCCGAACAGATAATCGCTGACGCTATCGCGGTTGCCCGGAACAGCCCCGACCCGGACCCGGTAACGCTGTGTGATAATGTGTTCTCGGAGTTCTGAT
>CAYNMY010000459.1:0-2316 GCA_964398275.1 uncultured Armatimonadia bacterium
TCAGCTTCTGCCCTTCATTTCCCTCATCAATACCCGCATTCCTGCCTGAGCAAACCGGGGCGGTACAATCGGGGGTGGTTAGAGGTCCTATCACGTAATGTGGGCACAGTAAGACAGCCACCCTTTCGGCAAACTCAGGGTGGCTGTCGTTGGTGTATCAGTTTACGCGCCGCGCTACGGGTCACCACGCGCCAGTCCTAACTTTACTCAATTATCCTCGCCGGCGCCAGTAGATTATTACAGCGACAATCATGGGCACGAAGAACAAGCCGTAGAGCCCGACCCAGACCAGCGCTACCCCCACCTTGGCCACAGCGCGGGTGAAGCTGCGCCAGGCTCCTCGCACGCCTGAGAGTGCCTCCGATACCTCGGGGGTTTTCTCCACCAGTGTCGCCTGGATCGTGGCTAAAGCCAGCTCGCGCTGGACGTCGAAGTATTCGTCCTGCGCCGGTCCCAGTCGCTTCTGGGCGGCGGCTATCTTCTGGTCTATCTGCTTCTTTTCGGCACGCGAAGCGCGAAGACGCTGTTCCCTGAGCTTCTGGATTTCGTCTTTAATCTGGGTAATATCGCGCGTGGTCTGGATGTACTGGTCGGTTATGTCTTCGCCCTGGATTTCGCGGCGGGCCACATAGCCCAGGGCCGCCAGGGCATTGATGGTCTCGGCCACCTCGGTAGTGGGCACCTTGCCGATTATTTCGGCGCGTCGCGACTCGCGCCGGGCCTCGGCCTGGTTCAAGACCGAAGTGAGCACGAACCCGCCACGGTCATAGAAAGTCTGCTCGGCGGTAACCACCGCCTCCTGCACATTCTTCACCCACATCTCCAGCGCCGCATCATAGGCCAGCTTCAGCTCGCGCTGCATGCCCCAGTCCCGCTCCGGCGGGCCTGTGGTTACCGCAGTAGCGGCCTCGGGCAAGCCCTCAAGCTCGATGTGTGCGCGTGCAACTCTGCTATCTTCCGTCTCACCAGCTAGCCCCGGGCGATGGTCGAACCACCCTGTTTCGGCCGATGGCATGCCGGCCCCTGTCGGGGCCGCGGTGACTACGGCGGCCTGGTCCGGCGCCCTGGGAACTCTCATTGGTTTTTCGGCCAGCCGGTCGGTCTCCCGGTCCTCTGGGCGGGGCGCCGTGCTAAGCCTGGCTCGGCCATCGAAATACCCGACTGTCGCCTTGGGCTCTTGGCGCTGCAAAGCCTCACTTGTCGCAGGCTCCTTGGGAGGGGTGAGGGCCGGCCGCGCCTTGTAGCGGGCCGTGGTAAAAACGGGAAACAGAACCGCTACCAGTAGGCAGGCCGCCGCTACTACGGCCGCGGCCTTCACGAGTCGCCAGCTTGCCAATGGCTTCTCTTCTTTCATCGGCTGACTCTTCGCGGCTGACATCTCACCTACTCGGCTCATCACGGTGTCTGAGATGTCGGCCTGATGGCCCATCACAGTCTGGGTGAAGAGCTGCTGGTCGGCGCGGATGTCCTCCAGCCACTGCCGGCAGTCCGCACACTCGCGCAGATGAGCTTCCACCGCCTTACGCTCGGCCCAGCGGCACTGTCCGTCCGCATAGGCTGATATTGCCTCGCGCCACTGCTCACAATTACCCATCTACATCACCTCCGCGCCGACCAGTGCTTCCCGTAGGGCCTGTCTGGCCCGGAAACACCGCACGCGCACATTGTTAATGGTTATCCCCAACATCTGGGCAATCTCCTTGTAATCCAGCTCCTGCAAGTACCGGGCGGCCAGTATCTCTCGGTGCTCCCGCGGCAGGGTTTGCAGAAGCGAGATAATCTCAACAGAATTGTCAGGAGACTGGCCGGGTTCGGGTATCGGGTCGCGCTCCAGAGAAGCGGCCTGCGGCTGGCGCCGGGACAGGTACTGGCGGCACAGGTTACGAATGATGCCGTGCAGCCACGCCGCGAAGGCAGCCGGCTTCCTGAGGCTGCCCAGCGACTGGTACGCCTGGACGAACGCTTCCTGGGTGATGTCCTGCGCCGCCTCGAAATCGCCGCACAGATGGTAGGCGACGGCTATGGCTCTGGCCTGGTGGCTGTGCACCAGTTGGTCGTAGGCTTCATTATCGCCCCGTAGCGTTCGCTTCACCATTTGAGCGTCCTTAGAAGATACTGGCATCAGGACCACACAATCGAGTTTTCGCCAACCGCAGCGCTTCTCATCCGTACAGGTCGCCCGCGCACACTCTTCTGTGTATATAGTGCCCTGGGGGAGGCATTTCATTACAACGCGCTGCTGAAAAGTTGACGTTTAACACGACAGCCACCCTGAGCTTGCCGAAGGGGTGGCTGTCATTGGGGCATCAGTTTACT
>CAYNMY010000460.1:0-2296 GCA_964398275.1 uncultured Armatimonadia bacterium
GGTCTTCCGTGATGGCCGGTTCCAGAGCAGCGGGTGGTGGTGGGGGTTCCTGCTCAAGGTCTACTACACCGGGTGGTGGCGGGGGTGGCACGTACTCATCTTCTATCTCTTCTACCAGTTCCGTCTCAGCCGGCGTAGCTTCCGCAACCGGCGCTGCCACCGGAGCGGGAGCCTCGAGTTCTGCCACTTCACCGACCTCTTCCACCCCGGCTTCGTCCATGCCCACCATCCCGTAGTCGGGCTCTAGCTCATCGGCTTCCCCGCCACCAAGGCCCTCGCCCACCGCCGCCGCGATCATAGCCGCCATTTCCTCAAGACCAGGTGGTGGCTGAACTCCTTCGGGCAGCGGGGGCATCGTGCCCTCGACGGAGCCCTGTTCATCCAGCGGGGCGTAGCACATCAGGCATGCGCCGCGTTGGTCATCATTCTCATAGCCGCATTTGGAGCAGTACTTGGTAGCCACTGTCATCCCGCCTATGCGAGTTGGAATTATCGTCCCGCAGCAACGGACTATCCATATTTCAGTATAACCGATGGCTGATGCTGTGTCAAGCCAGACTACGGCTAGCTGGGTAGTTGCTGAACGGAATGCCGCGGACCACGGGCGTGGGAGGAGTATCTGTGCCGGCGCGCGAATATGCACCAGCCACCGGCCGATATTTCCTATCCGGCAAGGATGATAGCGATGAAGCTGTCTTTGCATCGGGCTATTTTGGGCCAGCCCTTGAGTTTTACCGATTATATGGCGCTGGCTGCCGAGTGTGGCTACCAGGGCGTTGATGTGGGCATTGACGAGATCATCGGTCTCGAGCCGGTTACTACGGCTGAGGCAGCCCAGGAGATCTTCGCCAGATACGGTCTGGAGCCGGCCTGTTGGGGGCTGCCAGTGAACTGGCGGGAGAGCGACGAGGATTTCAGCGCTGGTATGTGCGAACTCGCCTCGCAGGCGCAACTGGCCAGCCGCATCGGCTGCACGCGTTGCTGCACGTGGATACATCCGGCCAGCGCGTCGCCACCCGAGGAGCTGCACAGTCTCTACATCCCCCGCTTCCGCGAAATTGCCCGGACGTTGGGTGATTTCGGGGTACGGCTGGGCCTGGAATGGGTCGCGCCGCGGCATCTGCACCAGGAGATGGGGAAGCACGCGTTTATCTGGAATATGCACCAGTTGCTTGATTTCATCGCCGAGATCAGCGAGCCGAACGTTGGGCTGCTGGTGGATAGCTTTCACTGGTTCAATGCCGAGCATACTACGGCGGACCTGGAAGCGCTGCGTCCTGAGCAGATCGTCTACGTTCACATCAATGATGCGCCGGATCGCTCACTCGACGACCAGAGGGACTCGGAGCGAGAGATCCCCGGCCAGGGGATAATTGACCTGGCGGGCTTCGTGCGGGCCCTGGCGCGGGTCGGCTACGACGGCTGTATGAGCACAGAGATATTTGGGGACGAGCTGCCCGCTATGCCCAACAAGGACGCTGCCGTGAAGGTGAAGACCGCGTTGGATAAGATCGTGGCCGAGGCGCTGGGCGAGTGAACCGGCTCTGGTGGGATTGTACTACTGGATTAGTACAATTGAACTGACACAACTGCGACGGCGTCTGCGAATCTATGATGCCCGAATCTGATGCGCTACTTGGCGATAGACTGGTCAGCCCACGGCGGTTGCCGGTGGGGGAGTGGCTGGCGATTCGCCTGCTCGATGTTCTAGGGGCGGCTACGGCTTTGGTGCTGCTTGCGCCACTCGTCGTGGTAATTGCCTGGCTCATAAGGCGGGAATCACCCGGGCCGGCGGTCTTCCGCCAGGTTCGAGTCGGCTACCGGGGCCGGGAATTCGTTATGTACAAGTTCCGGACGATGTACGCCCGACCCGATCCGGCGGCACAGGCACCCGATCCACGCAACGACAAGCGCGTCACCCCGCTGGGCCGGTGGCTGCGCCGGCATTGCCTCGACGAACTGCCCCAACTCATCAACGTGCTGGTGGGCAATATGAGCCTGGTGGGGCCGCGTCCGGAGATGCCCCTTTTTGTGCGTCGGTATGCGCCGTGGCAGCGGCAGCGGTTGCTGGTCAAGCCCGGCGTGACGGGCCTGTGGCAGATTCTGGGCCGCAAAGACCAGCCGATCACCGCAAATCTGCACTACGATTTCTACTACCTGCGCCACCGCTCGCTAATGCTGAATCTGTGGGCAGTTGTGGGTACGATTGTGGTGGTAATTGGGGGGCGGGATTAGCCGCCCACAGCTCGAGGGGCAAATAGCTGCACAATAGGCGGTTTTTTGGTATACTGGTAGG
>CAYNMY010000461.1:0-2286 GCA_964398275.1 uncultured Armatimonadia bacterium
AAAGTCCTTTTCCGGGGTCAAGTTGCCGCCGGCGCGACGAAGTCAATTGCCATCCGCACCATCCCCCAGTCCGGTTCCAACTACCCCGTCACGCTCGTCCTGCGCAGCTCTATTCGGTGACGGTGGTCTCTTCGAGTGTGGGGATCTCAACTGGGACGGTGGTGCTGTAACCCCGCCGGTCGGTGGCGACCACCTCGGCCTGGGGTTCTGCATCTGCGGGTACCGTCACCGTTGCCGTGAACCGGCCGTTCGGCTTCGGTACAATCGCCTGGCCGCCTACCGTCAACTTGGCGTCGCGCTCGGTTCTACCCTTGATGGTCAGCGTGCCGTCGGCGAAGGTTTGCTGGGTTATTTCCAGATATGGCCCTAGTTCGGCCACCTGCTGCTGCCAGGCTTGCTTATCTTGCTCTGAGAATCCGGTGACCTGTGGGCTGCTTTGGGTAGTGGCAAGACGTGCAGTGTTATTGGCGGTGATCTTCGTCTCGTCGGCCTCGCTTTCGAGCGCTACCTGGCCCTCGTAGACCTGTACCGCCGTCGTGCCGTCGGCCGTGACCTCCACCGAGAAAATCGTCCCGCGCACCCCCGCGGTGGCTGTAGGCGTTTGGATCTCGAACTTATCCTGCTGCGAGAGCATCCTCAGCACCCGGATCCAGATCTTGCCCAGGTCCAATCGGAACATCGCTAACTCCGCCCCGCGGCGTACGGCCTGACACTTCTGGATGGTCAATTCGGTGTTGGGCTCGACTCTGATCCGTGTTCCGTCCCCTATCCAATTCAGAGTCACCCGTCCATCGGGCCCGGTGATCAGCTTGTCGCCAGCCTGCACGAGCCGCTTATCGCCTATTGGTCTTGCCGCATCAGCCTCGTGGGCGACGAGCTTGACCTTAACATCACCCGAAACGTTGCTGACGTGGGCTATGCGCTGCATCACCGCTACCGATTGCGTGAGCAGCAAAGCCAGCGCGGCCAGAAAGGAGAAACCAATGATGATTGCGAAAGCAGCCTTGCGCATATCTTTAACCCTCCAGCTTACGCTGTCTTTGTTGTATAATAGACCTGATCAGCTATGTTATGGCGTCACCAGAAATTTACCCTTCCGCCGGGATGATTAAACGATGCACGATGCCGGGACGCAACCAGGCAGGCCAGCGAGTCGTCAGCCGGGTAAGGCCAAAGCCAAGTTGCTGCTGATCGCTGCCGCCTGTACGCTGGTCATGATTGGCGCCGACTTCTGGCGACCCATGACCATGCTGGACAGAATGGAACTGCGGACCGTAGACTGGCGCTTTCACTACCGCGGGCCACTCGCGCCCCACTCCGATATCGTTCTGGTAGCCGTAGACGAGGAGAGCATCGGCAAGGTCGGCAGGTGGCCGTGGTCCCGTGCCGTTTTCGCCCGGCTTACCGAGCGCCTCAATGCCGCCGGAGCCCGGGCCATTATCTACGACATCTTCTTCGTGGAACGAGAGCTCGACTCCCCCGAGGACGACGACCTGTTCGTTGCGGCCGTCGCCGCCGCCGGTAATGTCTACCTGGCAGGAGTCGCGCATGATGTGGAATCCGCCGGGCCGGCTAACCCGCAATCTGGTGACCAGGACGCCAGCGATGCGCAGTCAACAACAGGGCCGGGCAGCGCCGGAATCGAACAGTATGGGTGGGCGCAGACCGAAATCGCCCCGGGCCGAGGATTACTGGCTTGGGCCAAGCTCCACAACTTTGCCGATCTGACCTACCCCTTCCCCCAGTTGGCCTCCGCCGCGCAAGCCGTGGGCTATACCGCCCTTTGGCAGACTGGCGACGGCGTCTTCCGGTACACCCCGGCGATAGCACAGTGTCGGGGTCACTTGCACGCGTCGTTGCCTGTTAAGGTAGCGGCGGACCTGCTCGGCATCCCCCCCGATCAGGTCACCGTCCACCTGGGCGAGCGAATCACCCTGGGCGAGCGCACCGCCATTCCCCTCGACCGCGGCGGCTGGACGACCGTCAACTTTGTGGGCAAGGAGAAGACCTATCCCCATTTCCCGGCCTGGCAGTTTCTCCAACCGTCGCCGGCCGGCTCGACATTGAACCTCCAGGACAAGATAGTATTGGTAATTGTTAGTGCCAAAGGTTTGCTGGATGTGCGGGCCAGCCCCTTCGGCGACCAGCTCACTGGCGGAGAAGTGCAGGCTACCATCCTGGACAACACCCTCACCCAGCGCCATCTGCAGCGCCTCCTGCCCGAGCAAAGACTGTTGGTCTTGGTCTTCATTGGCCTATACACTGGCCTGATCTTCGCTTTTCTGC
>CAYNMY010000462.1:0-2275 GCA_964398275.1 uncultured Armatimonadia bacterium
CTGCCTGTCGGAGCTGGATCCGGCCCGATCGGCGGGCTGCTGGAACTGCTGGCGGGCTTCGATCAGGTGCTGGTGACCAGTGCGACGGCGACTGACGCCCTGCGGCGGTGCAACTGGACGGCCTGGCATGAGCTGGCCGAAGGCATAGTCACCCAGAAGCAGGGAGTGTCTGGCACTGATGAGTAAGAAGCGCAGCGCGCGGATAAGCGGCCTCGGCCAGGTGCTGAGCGACTACCTGGCCGATCACGGGTTGCTGGGCAAGAGCCGCGAGATGCTGGCCGCCTTCGTCTGGGCGGAGGTGGTCGGGCCGTGGTATGCCCAGCATACGAAGGTGACGCGGGTCAGAGACGGCGTGGTGATGGTGCACTGCGACTCGGCGCCGCGGGCCCAGCAATTGCAGCTTGATTCCCCCACCATTCTGGAGAAGCTGAACCAGCGGCTGGGGGGCGAGTTCATCGGGGAAATCCGGGCGAGCAGTGGCCGCGTAGGCCGCGCGCGACCAGAGCCACAACTGTGGGAAGAAGCGGGCGAAGAGCTGCCCGATGCTGCCGAACTGGCCCGGCTTGAGCTTTCCGAGGAGGAGTCGCAGATCATAGCGGGACTGTCCGGGAACCTTAGCGATGAAGAGCTGAGCCGACGCTTTACTGCTGCGCTAGAGAACTTCTGCCGGCTGCAGCAGTGGCGGCGAGAGCAGGGCTACCAGCCCTGCGCCCAGTGTGGGCGGCTGGTCGCCCCGGGGCGCCGGTGCGTAGTCTGCTTTCCGGGACGTTTGCCGCAGCAGGGCAGGGCGGATTTCGACGAAGATGCCGACAACTGGGGGGGATAAGTAACATGGCCAGGCGCTACGAAGGACCAATTGAACAGGTTGACGACTACCGGTGGCGACTGCCCCGGATGGCGAGCGCGGGTATGCACACCGACGGGATCATCTACGCCGACCAGGTGCTCTTCGAGGACCTGAAGAATGACGCGGCGCTGTGGCAGGTCGCCAACGTCGCGTGCATGCCGGGGATCGTCGGGCCCTCGATGGCGATGCCCGACTGTCATTACGGGTACGGTTTTCCCATCGGCGGCGTGGCCGCCTTTGATACCGTCGAGGGCGTCATCTCCCCCGGCGGGGTGGGCTACGATATTAACTGCGGGGTCCGCTTGCTGCGCACCAACCTGGAGCGCGCCGACCTCCGTGGTCGTCTGGCCCAGCTTGTTGACCGGATATTCACCAGCGTCCCGGCGGGCGTCGGCGAGAAGGGCAAGATCAGGATGAAAGGGCGTGAGCTGGAAGAGGTGTTCGTCAAGGGGGCTCAGGCGGCGGTCGGACGGGGCCTGGGGCGGCCCGAGGACATCGAGGCGACCGAAGAGCGCGGCAGCCTGCCCGGCGCCGACCCCGCCGGCCTCAGCGACCGCGCAGTGAAGCGCGCCCGGCCGCAGCTCGCCACGCTGGGCAGCGGTAACCACTTTATTGAGATTCAGATCGTTGACGAGATATACGATCCCGAGGTCGCGGGCGTCTTTGGCCTCGGAGCTCCCGGCCAGGTAACGGTGATGATCCACACCGGCTCGCGTGGCTTCGGCCACCAGGTCTGCGACGATGCGCTGGATGTGATGCAGGCGGCGGTGCGCAAGTACAATATCGAGCTGCCCGACAAGCAACTGGCCTGCGCGCCGGTTGACTCGCCCGAAGGGCAGCGCTACTACGCGCACATGGCCTGCGCCGCTAACTACGCCTGGGCCAACCGCCAGGCGATCACCCACTGCGTGCGGGAGGCCTTTAGCCAGGTCTTTGGCGAGGGCGACATCGGGCTGGGCCTGGAACAGATCTGGGACGTGGCGCACAATATGGCCAAGTTTGAAGAGCACCCGGTCAACGGGCAGAGCAAGCGGCTGTGCGTGCATCGCAAGGGGGCTACGCGCGCCTTCGGGCCCGGCCATCCCAGCTTGCCGGCGAAGTACCGGGCGGTCGGCCAGCCGGTGCTGGTACCGGGGGATATGGGCACGGCGTCGTACGTGCTGGTCGGCACCGAAGAGGCGATGGCGCAGACCTGGGGCTCGACCTGCCACGGTGCGGGGCGGCAGATGTCGCGGACCCAGGCGCGCAAGACCAAGTCTGGCGACCAGGTCATCCGGGAGATGGAGGCCCAGGGCATCATGATCCGGGCCGCCGGGAAGAAGACGGTCGCCGAGGAGATGCCGGAGGCGTACAAGGATGTAGACCGCGTGGTAGAGGTCTGCCACCAGGCGGGCATCTCGCGCAAAGTCGCCCGCCTCGTGCCAATAG
>CAYNMY010000463.1:0-2255 GCA_964398275.1 uncultured Armatimonadia bacterium
GGCGCAACTGCTCCAGTAGCGGGCCCAGGAAGAGAGCCTCAAGGTCTGCGGCCAGCGCGCGTTCTCCGGCCTGCAATACAACATCCACATCGGCGGCGCGCCGGCTAAGGCGGTCCGGAGGCAGCGCGCGCCAGTCCCGAGCTTGGGTCCGATAATCCAGGAGGAAGTTGCCAATGGTCTGCTGAGCCAGCTTCAGATACTGGGCATCGTCGAATGTGCGCAGCAACGTCCCGGGCAGAAGGGGTATGACGCTGGCCTCCTGGCTATCGGGGGTTCCCTCTTGTGATGCCATAATAGTATTGCTTAACAGCGTAGAAAGCTCAGTGGCTGGCACGCTTGACTTGGTGGCTACCAGGCTGTGCCATACAGCCAACGCGGCCGGGTCCTGGCGCAACAGGTCGTCCAGCCAGCGATCCAGCGACTGGCTTAGTTGCTGCTCGAGAGTCTGTCGCCAGCCCAGGCCCTCCGCCGGCGGCATCATGAGCAGCGTGGCCAATGTTTCCGTAAGCGAAAGGGGGTGCGGACCCCGGGCGGAGGGCGCGATGAGAATGGTGCTCTGCCCAGGCAGTAGGTCGCCCAGGTCCACGACATTCATCTTGATTGAAAAGCACGACTCAGTATCCCCGGCCTCGCCGTCCCCTGAGGTGCTCGCCTGCTGTAGGACTTTCTCTGCTCTCTCCTGATTGTCCTGTTGGGAGGCCCGGGCACAAGCCTCCAGTTGGCGCAGATAGCCGCGCATGAGATCAGCCACTGTCCGAACTGTCCTCCGCGCCTCCTGCGCTCGCCCCGCCACAACTTGGGCATCGCCGCCGCTGATCTGAAAGGTCCACAGGTCGAGGCGCACCTGCGGCTGAGGGACGTCAATGGTGGCGATGACCCGCTTGAGGTCGTCCACCTGCGAACGCGGGCCGGCTAGCACCACCAGTGGGGTCACGCTTAAGCCCTCGCTGGCCGCTACATTGACGTCGGGTGCCAGGACCGCCTTTATGGGTTCCAGCAGCCTCTGCAGTGCCCCCGGTTCGCGCACGTAGTGCAAGCGGACTGTCTCGCAGATCGGGGAATCATCAGCTTCGAAGGAGATAGGTACCGGTATATCCGGTATGTCACCGATAGGAATAATGGCCATTGGCGGTGGCATTAGCATTGGTTCCCCGCCAACTATGGCCCCAACGCCTGGCTGCTCCGCAGCGGCGTCATCCTGGGCAATAGCCGGCGTTACCACGGCCACCGGCAGGCCAATGCTCATACACAGCAATACAACACGGAAGTGAGTTAGTCTACTGCGCTTCATTCTCTCTCCTCCTCAAATGATATTGCCTGCCCTGCGCGAAGCGCAACCTTGCCGTCTGCCTGGCGACCTACAGTTGCAGCCTGACGAAGCACGTGTCAGTTTAGCCACCATTTCGCTTCGCCAACGCAATGCCCCTTCTCCCTATTCTATATTTATTCTATGCTGTGCAACCCTTTCCCCTTGCCCTTGGAGCGCAACGTAAGGCTCCTGGAGCCCGTCGGTGACTCACGGACCTACATCCGTCGCCACTTACCATGGTTAGGAGTTGCCACTGCGCTGCTCCACGGTAAGCTGGTTGGAATCGTCATAGGTCCGCTGCCATGCAGCTCATGGGATATCCCTAACGGCCCACGGTCTGGCGGATATTGTGCATAATCTTTTCAACCGAAGGCAGATTCTCTTCCTCCAACGGTGCGGCCATCGGCGGCGGGACGTTGTGCGCAGCGACGATGCTTATCGGCGCGGCCAGGTCAGCAAAGACCTGCTGCTGGACCTGGTAGGCGATATGCTCGCCGAAACAGCCCCGCTCCGGAGCCTGCTGAACGACAACCAGGTGCCGGGTCTTGCGCACCGATGCGGTGATGGTGTCCACATCCAACGGTACCAGCGTGCGCGGGTCAATGACCTCAACTGAGATACCGTCCTCAGCCAGCTTCTCCGCAGCTTCCATGGCCCGGTAGTAGAGCCAACTGTAGGCCACTACCGTGCAGTCGGTGCCCTCTCGGGCCACGCGAGCTACCCCTATCGGCACGGTATACTCATCGTTGGGCACCTCCCCGCGCTCGGTCAGCGCGTGCTGGTGCTCGATATAGATCACCGGGTTATCGTCACGGATGGCCGATTTGATCAGGCCTTTGGCATCGTACGCTGTCGCCGGCGCTACGACCTTCAGGCCCGGGAACATGGTCACGACCGCCTCCAGGCTCTGCGAGTGCTGGCCGGCGTAGCCTTTGCCGCCGCCGAC
>CAYNMY010000464.1:0-2255 GCA_964398275.1 uncultured Armatimonadia bacterium
CAGAGCGCGCGGTTCATACCCGCGTCGTCGGGGGTTCGAATCCCTCCGCCGCTACCAATTTTGTAGATCGCTACCTTGCTACCGGCACGCAAAGAAGGGCAAACCGGACAGCGGCAGCGGACTGATAGCTAGCTGGTGTGCTGTATTCCTGTGGCGGGCCTATGCCCGTCACGTGGGTAACAGGGGCAGCTATTTCCCAACATACTTCTCAACGTACCGGGACGGTTCTAGTAATGGACTCTGTTTCTGACGATGACCTGCGCTGGCTCCTGGCTCTCTTAGAAGAAGAGAATCTGGCCGAAATAGAGGTGCATGAAGAGGGCTTCGAGGTAGTAGTGCGGGCGACTGAGGTCGCGGAGCTATCATGCCAGCCTACTGACGGCCAAGCAGCTTCGTCCCCCCTATTGCCCGACCACATACCAGTGCTGTCGCCCGTAGCCGGCATGTTCTATCGCGCCTCCTCTCTAGAGGCGGAGCCTTTTGTGGCCGTGGGTGATCACGTAGAGCACGGCGACACGGTCGGTTTGGTGGAGGCGATGAAGCTCTTCAATGAAGTTCCCAGTCCGGTGCGGGGAGTGGTAGTGCGCATTCTGGTGGACAACGAACAAGCAGTGCAGGAAGATCAAACGCTGATGATCATCGCAAAACGGGCTGAGGGCGAGGCGTAGTCGGCGGCGCCCGGCCAGCGTATGGCTGGGAGTGAACAGGTGACCAGCATGCCCGACCACCCAATAAGAATAGGGATCTTGGGCGTAGGCGTAGTCGGCGGCGGACTATATCAGATTCTGGAAAGCAACGCCGGTGAAATCCGACGTGCCCTCGGGACGGATATTGTGGTCGCCGGCCTGGCTGACATAGACTGGGACCGCCCCCGAGACTTTTCCGTTCCCGAGGAGCTGAAAACCACTGACGCCCTGGCGCTCATCAACAATCCCAACATTGACATCATCGTCGAGACTATTGGGGGCACCGGTGTCGCCAAGGACTACGTAATGACGGCCCTGGCGGCCGGCAAAAGTGTGGTGACCTCTAACAAGGAGCTGATGGCCAAACACGGCGAGCAGATACTCAGCGCGGCGGCCCAGCACGGTGTTGATGTGCAGTTTGAGGGTAGTGTCGGCGGGGTGATACCGATTATCCGCTCCCTCAAAGAAAGCCTGACTGCTAGCCGCCTCGATGAGATTGTGGGTATTGTAAACGGCACCACTAACTATATCCTGACCCGCATGAGCCAGGAGGGCAAGGAATTTGCCGAGGTGCTGGCCGAGGCCCAGCGCCTCGGCTATGCCGAAGCCGACCCCACCGATGACATCGAAGGGATTGATTCGACCAATAAACTGGCCATTCTGGCGGCCATAGCCTTTGGCGCCCGGGTCCCAGTCGAGCAAATCTATCGCGAGGGCATAGCGGCGGTGACCACGACTGACTTGGACTATGCTCGCCAAATGGATTATGTCATCAAGCTGCTGGCTATCGGCAAACGGGATAACGACCAGCTTGAGCTGCGGGTGCATCCCGCTCTGCTTCCCGCTGACCATCCCCTGGCGGCGGTTAGCGGGGTCTTCAATGCCATATTCATCCGCGGCCCGGAGTGTGGCGAGATGATGCTGTATGGTCGCGGCGCTGGGGCCTTGCCCACTGGCAGTGCCGTGGCCGCTGACGTCATTGACTGCGCCCGTAACATAATTCACAACTCAGCCGGCCGCGTGTCCTGCACCTGCGAGGGGCAGGCGCAGATTAAGCCCATAGAAGAGGTTGAAACCAGTGTTTATCTAAGAATGCGCGTCGCCGACCGGCCCGGAGTACTCGGAACTATCGCCACCATCTTCGGGCAGGAGGGCGTCAGTATGCAGTCGGTCATTCAGGAATCGGCGCAGGACAATAGCGCCGAAATCGTCTGGATAATGCACAAGGGCCCGGAGAAGAATTTGCAGTCGGCCCTCAGTTGTATCCGCGACTTGAGTATCGTGCAGGATATTTGCAGTATGATTCGGGTGATGGAATAGTGAACGCCAATCCACCTCTGGGCCCGGCCGGTCGGTGGCGGGGCGTAATCGAAGAATACCAGGATTTCTTGCCGGTTACCGATAAGACGCCGCGCGTCACCCTGCTAGAAGGCAACACCCCGCTGATTCCCTCCCGCAGTATTGGCCCCAGTCTGCCCGGCCGCATACAGCTCTACTTTAAGTATGAAGGGGTCAATCCCACCGGCTCGTTCAAGGACCGGGGCATGACCATCGCTGTGGCCAACGCCC
>CAYNMY010000465.1:0-2242 GCA_964398275.1 uncultured Armatimonadia bacterium
GCGGCGAGGATTTCATCTACCGGCGCGAGGGCGAGGGCTTCCTGGTCTACAGCATCTGGGCGGACCTCGAAGATGACGGCGGGAAGGCCGAGAAGGACTGGAAGGAAGGCGACATAGTCTGGCGGTGCGAGAGGTAGGCCTGTGGCTAAAGGCACACAGGCTGGAAGCCTGTGCCACCGACAGGCGTCTCGCCTGTCGAAAACTGGTAGGAGCGACATTCCTGTCGCGACTCCCTCGTCTGTCCGCGATATCGACAGGCGAGACGCCTGTCCTACTGAGAGACGAGAAGGAGAAATCTTATGCTAATTCAGGGCACAGCACACAAGTACGGCGATCATATTAATACTGACGTAATCATTCCGGCGCGGTATTTGAGCATGACTGATCCCGATGAGCTGGCCGGGCACTGTATGGAGGATATTGATCCGCAGTTCGTCAGCAAAGTCGAGCCCGGTGACGTGATGGTGGCGGGGAAGAACTTCGGCTGCGGGTCGTCGCGCGAGCATGCGCCCATTGCCCTCAATGCTGCAGGGATAGCAGCGGTCATTGCCGAGACCTTCGCCCGCATCTTCTACCGCAACGGCTTCAACATCGGCCTGCCGCTGATTGAGAGTGCCGGGGCTGCACAGGGGATTAGCGATGGCGACGAGGTCGAGATTGACCTGGCCGCCGGTGTCGTGCGCAATCTGACGAAGGGCGAGGAGTACCAGTTTGCGCCGATTACTGGTATTGCTGCCGAGCTGCTGGAGGTGGGGGGGCTGCGCGAGCGCGTCAGACGGCAGCTCACGTGAAGAGCTGGCGGGAATGAAACTTCCCGGCGGGTTAGAACGTCTAAGAAGATAGTGATACCGCTGAATAAGCGGGACCAGTGAACATCAGTCTACCGCACGACTTCTGTCTCAGGAGGTGCGAGCAATGAAGGTTGTTAGCGTCTGTTTAGTGGGAGCACTTTTGGTGGTTGTGGTAGTGGTAATGGCGAGCCCGGCCGTGGCCCAGGACGGGCTGTACTACCGCGGGTATTTTGACGGCGAAGTGGAAATGCTGGACAAGGGCATCGGCTGGTACACGTACAAACCGGCGCCCAATCCCGCCTTCCCGCTGTTCGAGCAGCGGCATACTTCCCCGTGGTGGTATACGATTGGTCCGCAGGACGAGCAGGCGGAGGATGAAAGCCTATTTAATCCCGCCAAGGACAAGGTCCACACGATCAATCCGCTGCCCGGTCAGTACTGGCACAGGAAGCCCGCGCACTACAATTTCAGCACTCCCCAAAACAACCTCGGCTGGCCCTACCGAAAATACGATAACCGGTACTGGTAGCGCGCGGCGTTAGTGCAGTGCCACGGAAGGTTATCCAGTATGGATATTTTCGGCGAGGCTAAGAAGGCGTTCCGGTCGCTGGCGGATAGCGCTACCCAGCAGGCGGACTACCTCAAGCTCCAGGCTCGTCTGGGCAAGCTGGACGACGAGAAGCAGCAGCAGCTTATCGAGGTGGGCAAGCGCGCCGAGGAGTTGTGGCGGGCGCGCCAGATTAAGGACAGGACGCTGGACATCGTAATGAAGCGCATTACCGACATTGACGAGCAGATGGACGCACTGCGCCAGGAGATCGTCAAGCACGCCGAGGACACGGAGTCGAGTCCTTCCTGAGGATCGTTGCGGCACGGGTGCCCCTCCCACAATTGGATGGGGCCGCGCTATTGTATCTCTATCCGCGCAAAGCGCCGCCTGCCCACGCGCAATACGTCCCCCGTCTTCACCTCGACCTGCGCCATCTCGTCGGTGACTACATCGTCGTTGATGGATATCCCCTTCTGATGGACTAGCCGGCGGGCTTCGCCCTTGCTGCCCGCAAACTCCGCACGCATCACCAGATCAATAATCCAGATGCGGCCGTCCCGGAGGTCACTCGCCCGAAGGGTCAACTCCGGCATATCTGATGGCCGCTCGCCCTGCGCAAAAACTCGGTCGAACTCCTGCCGGGCGTCAGCGCCCGCCTCTGCCGAGTGATACTGGCCGACTATGAGCTCAGCCAGGTCAGCCTTGACACCACGCGGATGTAGCTCACTGTGGTCAAGGGCATCTTCAAGCTCTTCGGCTCGGGCTGTGTCGACCAGCAAGCGGTAGTAGTCGAGCATCGCCTCGTCAGGGATAGACATCAGCTTCCCGAACATCTCGTCGGGCGGTTCGGTGATGCCGACGTAGTTGCCCAGCGACTTGCTCATCTTCTGCTTGCCGTCGG
>CAYNMY010000466.1:0-2237 GCA_964398275.1 uncultured Armatimonadia bacterium
GATCTTCGGTCCGTATCCGGATGCCAAGGCGATGCGCCGCACGATGCGCCTGGCCAGCCAGCTCTTTGGCATTCGCTCCTGCCGCAAGGAGCTGACCGGGGAGCCGGCGGGCCGCCCGTGCCTGAACTACCACATCAAGCGCTGCGTGGGGCCGTGTAGCGGCGAAGTCAGTGAGGAGGAGTACGCTGGGATAGTCCGGCAGGTCGAGCTGTTCCTGCAGGGCAAGTCCGGTGAGGTAATCCGCCAGCTTGAGGAGCAGATGCAGCAGGCGGCCGAGCAGCTCGAGTTCGAGCAGGCCGCGGTCCTGCGCGACAAGAAAAGGGGGCTGGAGCGGGTGCTGGAGGACCAGGTGATGGTCTCGGTCCAGGCCCGCGACGAGGATATCATTGCCGTGGCCACCGAGCACGACCGCGCGCTGGTGGTGCTGATGACGATCCGGACGGGTAAACTGGTCAGCCAGCAGCAGTTTGCCCTCCTGCATACCGCTGGCCGCAGCGAAGCGGAGATTATCGAGGCATTCCTGACGCACCATTACACGCGCGCAGGCTGGGCGCCGAAGCAAGTACTGGTCTCCCGTGACCTGGAAGACGATGAAGAGTGGTCGGCAACGCTTAGTGAACTGCGCGGGTCAAATGTTGCGGTGCGCCGGCCCCAGCGCGGCAGCAAACGCCGGCTGGTGGAACTGGCGCAGCGCAATGCCGAGGTCCAACTCATGCGTATGACCGAGGCGCGGGGTGAGCGGCGGCAGGCGGCGCTGGCCGCGTTGGCGGACCTCGCCGAGATGCTGGAGTTGGCCCAGCCGCCCCAGCGGATCGAGTGCTACGATATCTCCAATATCCAGGGGCAGCACGCCACCGGCTCGATGGTCGTGTTCACCGGGGGGCTGTCCGATAAGGATAGCTACAGGCGCTTCCGTATGCGCCAGACCGCCGACAAGCCCGACGACTATGCGATGATGCGCGAGACGCTCCAGCGGCGGCTGCGGCGCGCGCAGAGCGGCGACGAGAAGTTCCTGCCCCTGCCCGACCTGATCCTGGTGGACGGCGGCAAGGGGCAGCTCGGTGTGGCGGTGAAGGCGCTCGAGGAAGTTGAGATGGATATTCCCGTCGTCGCGCTGGCCAAACAGGAGGAGGAGGTCTTCATCCCCGAGCAGCCCGAGCCGGTCAGCGGCGAGCAATATCCGCGCGCCCAGCTCCTGCTCCAGCGCATGCGCGACGAGGCGCACCGGGTTGCCATCGCCCATCATCGCGCGCTGCGCGGCAAGGCCATGACCAAATCCGTCCTGGACGAGGTCCCCGGCATCGGCCCTAGGCGGCGCCAGGCGCTGCTTAAGGCTTTTCCGTCGGTAGTGGCGATGAGCCAGGCGACTGTCGAAGAACTCGCCGCGGTGCCCGGTATGAACCGCCCCGCCGCCGAGAACCTGCTGCGGTATCTGATGGAGCTGATGGGGTAGTCGGTGTGCTGTGCAGGACTTTGGAGTACATGCGCGGAAAAGGGGAAGGTGCAGCCTGGGCCGCAGCCGAGTGCGGGCAGTGATTCCGGCGAAGGACGCTAAGCCATGGATAACTCTGAGCCCGAACACGACTATGCCGAGGACTTCTCGTCGGAACGCCGGCGGATGCCGCCGCCAGCGCGTGAATCCGTTGGGCTGATCCTGGCCGTCGCCCTGCTGGCTGTCGTTTACTACCACGGTCGTATCGTTTCGCTCGCGCCGCGCATGCAGTTGTTCGGGTGGTTCGGCATCAACTTCGTGCTGCTTTTCGGCGTGCCGGCGCTCATTGTAAAGCTGGCGTGGCGCGAGAGTCTGGGCAGCTACGGCCTCCAGTGGGGCCGGGCGCGCATCTGGGGTAAGTATGTGCTCTTCTTTGGCGTGGTGCTGCTGCCGGTGCTGGTCATCGCCAGCTATCTGCCCTCGCTGCGCAGCTATTATCCGGTCTATGAATACGCGCGGTTCGAGCTGGCGGCGCGGTTGGTGGTGATCGCCGGCTGGGGGTTTTACTTCTTCGCCTGGGAGTTCTTCTTCCGGGGCTTTCTGCTCAATCTGCTCGCGCTGCGCTATGGCGCTTTCGCCATCGTCATCCAGATGGTACCGTTTGTGATGATGCACTTCGCCAAGCCGGAGGCGGAGGCGTTTGCGGCGATCGTCGCCGGGTTGGCGCTGGGGGTTATGTGCTACCACGGCAAGTCGTTCCTGGGGGCATGGCTGCTGCACTGGGCCGCGGCAACGCTGCTGGACC
>CAYNMY010000467.1:0-2203 GCA_964398275.1 uncultured Armatimonadia bacterium
TTGCCCCACACCGAGAATATTTCGACCAGACGTTCTTTGGTTGGGTCGTGCTCCTTCCAGTCGCACCAGTTTCCCGAGATGGCCGGGTGGTGGGGGATGACGATGGCCTGCCTGTCGGCCAGCACTTCGAACAGCTCGGTGGGCGTCGGATAGGCGCCGTCCTCCGAGCGGAAAAAGGGCTGGTAGTCCTCCAGGTAGTAGACGTTGCGGTCGCCATCGCCGTTCCGGCGCCACTTGGCCCACTCGTAGCCCAGGAAGGTCACAAACTGGCCCGGTTCATTCCAGCGCGCGGTGGTCTCCTGGATCTGGGCCCACTGCTCGTCGGAGGTCTCGTAGGCGTGGTCGTGGTCGCCCAGCGCTCCGAAGTCCATCCGGTTCTCGTCGCGCAGGTTCGCGAAGTAGTTCTCCAGGTCGCCCGTGCCGTCTGACCACGCCGTATGACCGTGAAGGATGCCCCAGTACACGTGTTGCTTCGCGTCGGCTGATACCATCACCGGATTGCTGAGCCACTCGCCACCGCCGTCGGCCAGGCTCACCGTCAGCCGTTGGACGCCCGGCTCTTCCAGCGCGAGGTCTTCGATCTCGAAGAGGCCGCCGTTCTCTGCTGTCATCTCGATCTCGCGCAGGACTGTTCCCTGGAAGCTTATGTGGACCCGGCCGGTGAAGCCGGCGGCGACATTGTCGTATTCGTCCCGGGCCTTGATCGTCGCCCGGAACTGCTCGCCGGGAGCTGCCCCGGAGGGCACAAAGAGGCAGAGCTGGTGCAGCGGCCCGCCGACGACCTCAACACCGGGCGGGTTGGCCGCAACGCGGGTCTGCTCACCGTTCTCGTCGGGGAAGCTCAGGTCGAAGTAGTGCGGGTGCTGCGTGAAGGTCTGGGCGCGAAATCCCCGGCTGCCGCCGGAGGTATCACCCAGGCGAACGATTATGTCCTCATCGGCGCTAGCATCTGCCCCGACATGAATCAATAGTTGAGAAACGTTGTACTTGAGTAGGGGTATGCTCAGTTGCAGTCCCTGTCCCTGAGAGGTGGCTGCCGAGCAGTAATTATCGCCCTGCGGATCGTCAAGCTGGGGCTGTCCCCAGTTGCCCTTGTTGGTCCGGCCGCCGTGGATATTGAGTTGGATGACCGTGCCTGCGGGCAGAGCGAGTCCGCCGAAGGTGACGGTAAAGGTCGCCCACTCTCCGGCAGTGATGCGGTCAGGGCTTACCGAAACCCGGGGCAGGTCGAACAGAGTAGCATTGTACGGTGGCTTGTACATTGTGTTTCCTTCCTGAATAGAGATTGATAGCTCCTGTGCGTTTCGTCAGGCCGCTAGTTCTCGCCCTGCCGCTCTCTTACCTCCAGTGCCAAATCGCAAATGCGGAGCAGGTACGGTAGGGGTCGGGGTAGAACCGATGCTTTAGTGGCAAGAGCGGGGTGTCTTCGCGCCTACGTATCGAGAGAGCCGCTGGCCAACAGGAGGCAGCTCCCATGGCAGACTACGCCAACAACAGAGAACAGTGGCCGGATGGGCTGTGGGAAGAATGGGGCAATCCGCCGCCCGATGAAAAGCGCTGTCAGTTGCGGATTGGGCCGTGGAATGAGGGCTGCGGGCTGCCAGCTTCCTATGCCGACACTGAAAGCGGAGAGCCACGCTGCCTCTTCCACTACGAAGGCGAAGACCGTGACCCCGGTGCGTTGCGGTCCGCTCTGGAGGCCGCTGTCGCTAAGGGAGCAAACCTGTGGCACGCCAACCTGCAGGAAGCAGACCTGCGGCGCGCCAACCTCCAGGAAGCAGACCTGAGCTTTGCCAACCTCCAGGAAGCAAACCTGCGGCACGCGAGCCTCCAGGAAGCAGATCTAAGAGAGTCTCACTTGATTGGTGCTGTTGATTTGCGGGGAGCTGACTTGACTAATGCGCGCCTCGAAGGCTTCGAACTCTCTCCGGACGCGAAGCTGGACAACGTGACCTGGTGGGATCGTGCCTCAGGCAATATGTTGCAGGATGAACGTGAAGCTCGCTCCAGCAAGCCGCTTCAAGAGTGGGTCTTCACCGCTTGTGAGCCGGTGTATCGGCAGATCAAACTCAGCTACCAGAATTCAGGTGACTATCACCGGGCCGGGGAGTTCTTCATCCGCGAGATGGAATGCCAGCGAGCGCAGCTGCGCCGGGGGGCGACGCGGGCAGCCCGGCGATCAGTTCGTCGGCCTGCCAGCGAG
>CAYNMY010000468.1:0-2202 GCA_964398275.1 uncultured Armatimonadia bacterium
GTGCCGCCCTCCGCGCCGTCGTACAACAGAGTAGTGGCCCCTTGCGGGTTCCAGTGGCCGCCGTGCCCGTAAATCTTCGTGCCGCCCCTCATCACCAGGCTTTTGGTGAACCGGTAGGTGCCCTTGGGGATATAGACATCCCCTCTGCTGTCGAAGGCTTTCTGCAGCGCTTCGGTATCATCCGCCTCCCCGTCGCCGACCGCACCGAAGTCGTCTATGATACTGAGCATCTGGCCGGCGGGGGTCGCCGCCCATCCCCCCGTCATCACCAAGCACAAGCAGCCAGTGACGGCCAACAGAACAAACAAGGTGAAGTGCGTACGGTCCTCTCGCTCGTCGAGCTTAACCATCATGAATCCCTTCCCTCTTTGGGGTTGTGGCCTTCCGCCGCGCTACTCGTCTCATGGCAAGGTATTCGGGCACCAGCGCCCGAATACCTTCATGCAGCGGGGAGCAATACCAAGTCCGAGGAAGATGCGGCAGGCAAGGGGGCTAGCGGGACTCGGGCGCAGCCGGCTCGGTTTCCCGCCGGAACATCGCTACTACCCAAACCAGCAAGCAGATAATCAGCAGCGGCAGGTCGCCGATGCGATGATAGGTAGACAGGCCGGCCAGGGGGTAGATCTTGTGGTGAGCGGGGGCATCCGCGCCCGCAGGTATGCCAGCTAGTGGGCGGCCGTACGGATTGAGTATGGCCGACGGCCCCATCGTCGCCGCCCGCACTACGTACCGGCGGCTCTCCACCGCCCGCACCGGGGCAGTGGCCGCGTTTTGCCACAATTCGGCGCTGCCGGCGGCCCAGGAGTCGCTGGTGATGAAGGTCAGGAACTGGGCGCCCTTGCGGCACAGCTCCCGGCTCGGCGCTGCCATTGTCGCCTCCCAGCAGATGAGGGTGCCAAACGGCACCGCGTTCACGGTCAGCAACTGGCGCTCACCCCCGGGCACTATGTTGAAGGGGCGAACCGGATAGCGTTTCACTAGAGCGTTGAGCGGCCCCAGATTGGGCACATATTCGCCGAATATTACCAGACGGTGCTTGCGGTACGTGCCTACCAGCTCCCCCTCAGGGGAGAACAGGTAGGCGGTGTTGTACAGTTCGCCGCTGCCACCTTGCTCCAGCGCCCCCATAAGCAGGTACGCCTCCACCTCGCGGGCCGAGTCCTGGACCTCCTCAAGGTAGAACGGCCGGTTATTGAGTACGACCGGGAAGGCGGTCTCCGGCCACACCACCAGGTCTGCGCCGATCTTAGCGGGGATTTCGCCAGTCATAAAAGTGTAGACCAGCCGGCACTGGTTGGCGTCCTCTTCGGTAGTGGGATGATGGATCTCCACATTACCCTGCATCACCGCGACATGCACGCTCTTGCCAGCGGCAATCTCTTTGACCGCGGGGCGTACGTAAGCCGCTATCTGGATCGCGCTGGCTCCGACCAGAATTACCACGAATATCAGCGCAAATCCGCCAATAACCGCTTTGGCCAGCGACGGGGGCGGGCCGCCGGTCCGCGGATCGCGCGGATAGAGCTTAGGCTGCAACAGCACTGAGGCCAGGATACCGTTGGCGAATACGACCACAAATGTCACTGCACCGGCGCCCAAAACACTGGCGATCTGGAGCACCGATAAGAGCTGATGCTGGGTATAGGCCAAATCGGCCAGGGTCAGCGACAGCAAGCCGATGTGCCCGCGCACGTATTCGATCAGCACCCAGGCCGCGGCCATTGCCGCCGCCCGCAACAGCAAGCACCTGACCGCCCGCACGTACACCATCAGCCACCCGAATGCGGCAAAGAACAACCCGTGGAACAGCATAATGGCGACCAGGGGCAGAACGCCGTACCTGGCAACATAGTAGAAGAACAGCCCATAAAAGGCCGCTCCGTAGATCAGCCCGATCAGACCGCCCTCCCAGGGCCGCCGGGCAGTGCCTAACACGTACAGCAGCGGGATAAGAGCGAACCAGGCCAGCAGCCCAAACCCGGCGGGGGGGAAACTCAGGAAAGCGAGCAACACCGCCCCTACCGCCCCTAATACCACCGCTGCCCAGCGAGGTGAACGGTTGCTCTCTGAATCAGTTGACAGAGTCGTGACCGGTTGTATCAGGATCATAATCGTGACGGTTCGCCGCGGACCAGTGACGAGGTAGTGCTGGCGGCAGCTACCAGCCCAGTGGCCAGCATGTCCAGGAACTGCTCCATCCGG
>CAYNMY010000469.1:0-2193 GCA_964398275.1 uncultured Armatimonadia bacterium
GAACTTCGCCGAATCCTGTGGTGGGTGCAGTCGTGGTCCGGCAAGACCAGATCGGGGGTGAAGGCTACCCCCAGGCGGCCGGCCAGCCCCACGCCGAGGTGGTGGCACTTGAGGCGGCCCGCCAACTTGCGGCCGGCGCTGAGCTGTATGTAACTCTGGAGCCTTGCTCTACGGCGGGGCGTACCCCGCCGTGCACGGAGGCCATAATTAGAGCCGGCATCAAACGCGTCATCTATGCCTGCCGCGACTGCGACTCGCGCAACGCGGGACGCGCTGACCAAGTGCTTCAGGAAAAGGGCATTGAGACAATCTGCGGACCTCTGGAGGAAGAGGCCCGCAGACTCAATGAGGCATATTTTAAGTATAAGACCACGGGGTTGCCATTCGTGACGGTCAAACTGGCCGGTTCACTGGATGGAAAGATTGCTACCCGTGGTGGCGATTCGCAATGGGTGACGGGGCCAGCGGCGCGCCAGTTTGTTCATCAACTGCGCGACCGCAGCGATGCGATCATGGTGGGTATAGGCACGGTGCTGGCGGACGACCCGGCTCTGACCACGCGGCTAGACAATCCCGACGCGCGCGATGCCCTGCGGGTCATCGTGGACACCCAGGCCCGGACCCCGCCCCAGGCGCAGGTCGTCAGGGGTCCCAGCTTGGCCGGCTGTATCATTGCTACCGGTGAGCATGCGCCCGCGCCGCGCATTGAGGCGCTGCAGAACGCTGGGGTGGAGGTTTTACCCCTGGCGGAGAAGAACGGACAGGTGCACCTTGGCTCTCTGATGGTGGCGCTGGGCCAACGGGATATTATGAGCGTGTTAGTGGAGGGGGGAGCTACCCTGGTCGGGGGACTGCTGGCTGAGGGGTTAGTGGACAAACTCCTGATGTTTTACGCGCCCAAAATCGTCGGTGATCAGGAAGCCCTCAGCGCTATCACCGGCCTTAAGGTCAGCCAGATGTCAGAGGCGTTGAGGGTGGAGATTACTCAGATGGAGCGAATCGGCGAGGACGTGTTGATTACCGCATACTTACCTGGGGTGAGCCTATCGGACCCATGTTCACCGGACTGATTGAAGAAGTAGCCCACATCTCACGCGTGCAGCCGGCCACTGGCGGGTTGACCTTATGGATAGAGGCCCCCCAATTAGCTCCATCCAGTCAACCCGGAGATAGTATTGCTGTCAATGGCGCGTGTCTGACGGTAGAACAGGTTGCCCGCGAAACGTTCAACTTCCACGTGGGCACCGAGACGCTGCAGCGGACGACTGCTGGCACCTGGCGACCGGGGACGCCGGTGAACCTGGAACGGCCTTTGGCCGTCGGAGAACGGATGGGCGGACACTTTGTCCAGGGCCACGTGGATTGCGTCGGCTATCTGCGGCAGCGTATACCTGACGGTGAGACAGTACGGTTGACATTCTCGGTGCCTGAGGAGATGACTATCTATATCGCGGAGAAGGGCAGCATTGCGGTAGATGGCATCAGCCTTACTGTCACTGAGGTCACCGCTGATAGCTTTTCGGTAGCCATCATTCCATATACGCTGGAGAATACCAATCTCGGCGAACTATCCCGGGGCAGCGGTGTCAATATTGAGGTTGATATTATCGCCAAGTATGTCTGCACCATGCTTCAGCAGCAAGGCACCATACCCAGTCGGGGAATTACTGAAGAGTTATTGGCGGAGTACGGATTCTGCTGAAGACAGGTCGAAGTGAAGCGATGACGGACATTGAGCAAGTAATTGAGGACGTAAGGGCCGGGCGTTTTGTCATTGTCGTTGACGACGCCCGGGAACAGAATACTGGAGATTTAGTCCTGGCGGCCCACCATGCCACTGCCCAGCGCCTCAACTTTATGATCCAGCAGGCGCGGGGCCTAATCTGTGTGGCGATGACCGCCGAGCGTCTGCAGGAACTGAATCTGCCGCCGATGGTACCTGAGGCCCCTAGCAGTGATCGGGCCGCCTTTACCGTCTCGGTAGATGCTAAGCGAGGGACAACTACCGGCGACTCTGCCAGTGACCGGGCTACCACGGTCCAGGCGCTTATTGACTCTGAAACTGCGCCGAGTGACCTCACTAAGCCGGGACATGTGTTTCCCATCCGGGCGGTGGCCGGAGGCGTGCTGCGGCGCACTGGCCATACGGAGGCGGCCATGGATCTGGCGCGCCTGGCGGGACTGTATCCGGCA
>CAYNMY010000470.1:0-2189 GCA_964398275.1 uncultured Armatimonadia bacterium
AGGCATCTTCAGTTGAGAATAAGACATCCAGCGGGACACTAAGGCTCGCGGGGCGAGGGAAACCCAGCCAGAGCTTACTGTTCTCGTCGCGCTGGTCGCCTGGTGCCCCGAAATTGACCGCAAGCTGGCGTATCTTCACTCCTGGCTTCCCCCCCACGGCAGAGAACACTGACCACTCCTCATTCCTGGTGGTCGGCACCAGGGCCACGGTAGTCTGATAGTTGTACGAGCATGTACAGCCGGCGTCGGCGGGTGGCATAAGCACCAAGCCGTTGGCGACAATCGCATTGACGTAGCAGCCGGCACGTACCCCGCCGAAGTTATGGATGCCGCTATCGCCGAGTAGGTCGCAAAAGCCGACTGTGCCGGAGCGGAACAAGAGCATGGTCGGCGCCCCCGAGACGGAGCCGCAACCGTAAGACCTGCTGAAACTCCAGGGGACTTGCTCACCGGTCAAGGGGTGAGTGCGTACCTTCTGCTCGCCCGTTCGCAAGTCATAGGCGTGGGGCTCGCCGTAGATCGTGTCCCCGACAATCACTGGGAAACGACTCATCTTCGCGCCACGGGCTGCTAATACCTTGCCATCGTAGGCTGAATAAGCGGTCATCCCGTCTCCGCCGGTAGCCAGCAGTACATCCTGGGCCCGCCGCAACTCCGTCCGCTTAGCGATGTCCTTATTAGTCCTCCAGATTATTTCACCCGTGGAGGCGCCGAGGGCCAGGAGAGTACACTCTATTGATATTTCTTCCCCGCGCCGCTTCATTTGCTCGATCTTAGAAGCACTGGTTCTGTCCAGCAGATACAGCCGCCCGTCGCCCGCAGCGATGGCGTGGTTGGCGACCGTCTCCTCCGCGGTGTATATCCAGCGCGGCTCCCCATCGTCTTTGCCCAGAGCAAAGACAACCTGGCCCTCGGCAACGCTGCTCCCCATACTCCCGAATACCAAATCGTCCTGCTGGGCCAGATAGGCCCACGAATTCAGCGATTTAGCCAATTCTGTTGGCAGCGATCCCGGAGCAGGTGGCGGATGATACGTTTGCTTGGTTTCCCCCGTTTCAGCGTCGAGTCGCAGACAAACATCGCCGGTGGCAAGGTATACGCTATCGTGGTCGGCTACGGCATTGCTCTCCTTGCTACCCACCGGGAAACGCCCCGCACCAGGTAGGTCCCGGCGCCACAGTTGATGACCGTTGTAAGCGTCCACACCGATGACGCTATGCTGCCCGATCACGAACAGCCGGCCTTCAGTGGATAACGGCGCTGGCCCTTGCCAGTGGCGATTCACTATCCTCGCCGGCCCCGGTTTGCCAAACCAAAGCAACTTGAGAGGTAATCTTGCGAGTTGGTCGTTAGAAGCGCCGGACCGGCCGGCATCAGCATACTGGTGCGTCCATTCCCCGGCTCCAGGCAGCTTGCCGCGCACTACTTGCACTCCAGCCTCGGAAACGCGGATTTCCGCCGCCGGCACTCCGCCATCTCGCAGCCATTGCCTAATATTCGCGATAAAGCCTTCTGCTGCCACCCTGGGAGGGACAACATAGGCAGTTCCGCCACAAGGTCGCAGCACGCGGTATAGCTCTTGCGCCGAACAATTTCTGAAATCTCCCGCCAACTTCTCGTCCAACACGATGAGATTGGCGAAGTAGTTGGGATACGGAAGCTCGCTCAGTGACCCCTGATGTACAGTCACACGCCCACCATACACGCCGGCCGTATCCAGCGTCTGGCGAACCGCGGCGACCTTCTGAGGGGCCGGTTCGAGGCAGTAGATGTGTAGGTCGGATCGCTTGGCCAACTCGTAAGATAGAGACCCATCCCCAGCGCCGAGAAAAAGACAGTAGCCAGCCGTGATCCCTGTCTGGGCGATGATTCGCCTCGCCATCACCGCGGACGCTAACCTGAGCCCCTCACGGCGAACCTGCGGGGAAATAGTGGGAGGGTGGGGAATCTCTTCAGGGCCGAAGCAAGCAATCTGGCCCGTACTCGTGCTCACTACCAGTCGCCCATCGGCCACGGCTAGCCCGCGGGCCTGGCCATCAACCGTGCTCTTCCCGAGGATGTCGCCGTCGGACGCCGCAATCGTAGTGACTGTATCCTGGCCGCCCACCACCACGGTATCGCCGGCCAGTATCAACGCATACGCCCGCTGGTGGGGGGCCTCCCACTTCATAGCGTCAGCAGGTTTGCTA
>CAYNMY010000471.1:0-2185 GCA_964398275.1 uncultured Armatimonadia bacterium
GCATGCTGGGCAGCTTGCGTAGGGAATTGCCCAGCGCGCGCAGGTCGCGGGCGTGGGCGGGGCCGGTGGCGACGCGGCTGGTCAGCCGCGCCAGGTCGTAGACATCGCGAAGCTGTTCGCCCAGCCCCTCGGCGAGCAGGCGGTCGTCCACCAGGTTCTGCACCGCGTCGAGCCGCTGGTTAATCCGCGCCACGTCGAGCAGCGGCTGGAGCAGCCAGGTGCGCAGCAGGCGCTTGCCCATCGGCGTGTGGGCTTTGTCCAGCAGCCACAGCAGGCTGCCCGGGGTGGTGTTCTCGCGCGCAGTGCGCTCCAGCTCGAGGTTGCGCCGCGTGGTCGGGTCAATAAGCATAAACTGCGCGGTGCTGTAAGTGGTCAGGCCGGTGAGGTGCGGGAGGGTATCGAGCAGGCTCTCCTGGAGATACTTGAGCACCAGGGCAGCGGCGGCCTGGGCCGCGGGCAGCTCCGCGCAGCCGAAACCGGCCAGGCTGGCCACGCCGAAGAACTCGCGCAGCCGCTCCGCCGGTGTGCGGAAATCGAAATCATCCTGGGCTACCACAGTGACCCGCGCCTGGCTGACCTCGTGCAAGGTCGCCAGCAGCACCTCGTCCTCCGCCAGCGCTTCGGGGAGTAGAATCTCGTTGGGCTGGAGGCGCGCAATCTCGTCCGCCACCGCTTCTACCTCAGGCGGTAATTGCTGAGCGGCTGCGTCGAGCAGGTGAGGTCGCTCGCCATTCGCAGCGGGCGCGAGTGTGGGCTGGGGCTCGGTGACCAGGAAGTCGCCGGTGGAGACATCCACCAGCGCCACGCCGTAGCGCTCGGCGCTCCTGGCTACGGCGGCCAGGAAATTATGCTGAGACCCGTCGAGTAGCTCGTCTTCGAGTAACGTACCCGGGGTGACCACGCGCGTGACCTCGCGGCGCACCAGCCCCTTGCTTTTCTTGGGATCCTCGGTCTGCTCGACGATCGCCACGCGATGGCCCTTGTGGACGAGCTGGGCCAGGTACTTGTCCAGCGCGTGGTGGGGGACGCCGCACATGGGAATACGCCGGTCCTGGCCGCACTCGCGGCTGGTGAGGGTCAGCCCCAGCTCGCGGGCGCCCGTCTCGGCGTCGTCGCCGAACATCTCGTAGAAATCGCCCAGGCGGAACATCACCAGCACATCGGGATGGTCCTGCTTGATCGCCCGCCACTGCTTGAACAGCGGGGTCAGTTTGCTTTCGGGTGGTAAGGCCACTGCCAATCACCACAGTATTCTTCGCCAGGGCGCCGGCTTGGACCTGTATGACGGGGAAGATTTGCGCCCGGAGAGGATAAGCTACCCCGCGCGGCGAATTGCGAGAGGACAACTTCAAGGGAGGGTTGAGGCCATGCTCAAAGCCGGAGTCGGCCGTGTTGACACCACACCGCCACTGGGCGTCGAGCTGCAGGGCTACGGGTGGTTCTCCGCCCGCGCGGCGCAGGGGGTAACCGATCCGCTGCAGGTGACCGCGGTGGTAGTCGAGTCGGGCGATAGCCGCGCCGGGATCGCCTCATGTGATTTGTTGGGGGTGCCTGGTGCGGTTACCCAGGAAGTCCGCAGGGTCGCCGCAACTGAACTGGGCATTGCGCCCGACAATCTGCTGGTCGCGGCGACCCACACCCACCACGGGCCGGCGACGCTCGATCTAATTGGGATGGGTGAGGTCAGTGCGGAATACGTAAGTAGCTTGCCCGCGCGTATCATCGCTGCGCTGCGCCAGGCGGCTGCAGAGCCCGAGCCGGTCACGCTGTGGCGCGGGGTCACGCGGTTGCCGGGATTCCAGACTAACCGGGTCTACGGAGAGGGCGGGCCGCTTGACGATCGGCTGTGGATTGCGACGCTGCGCCGCCGGGACGGATCGCCGCTGGCGGTGCTGGCTAATTACAACTGCCACCCGGTTACCCGGGACAAGTGGCCGGCGTTGATCAGCCGGGACTGGCCGGGCGTGGCAGCGGATACGCTGGAGGATAGTCTGGCGGGCGCGCGATTCCTGTTCCTGCAAGGCGCCCAGGGCGATGTCAACCCCGTGCATCGGGAACGGTCTGATCCCGCGGCAACTGAAGTTGCCGGGCGAGCCTTTGCCGAGGCCGTACTCGACTATCTGCCGGCACTGGAGCAGTCGAAGGGGGAGGAGATAGTCGGCGCGGTGCGTCAGGCAGCCCTGCC
>CAYNMY010000472.1:0-2181 GCA_964398275.1 uncultured Armatimonadia bacterium
AGATCTTCAAGGCGTGGCCGGCGTCAAGAGTAATGTCGGTGGCGCTTACTGACTGGTTAGATGAATTGGTGGAACTCGCAATACCATAGACGAAAAAGTATACGGCTGCGGGCACGGTTACATCGGCTGACTCTTCTGACGCTACCACTTGAGCAAACATAAACACAGCCGCGGCAACCATTACTGGTCGTATGACCGACCACTTCATCTGTGCTGCCCCCCTTCTTCTTGGTAGAGACAGGGGAGGGACAACCCTCCCCTGCCATAGGTGCGTTTTCTAGCTTGTCACTACGGCGTGGGAGTGAAGCTCTCGAACTTCCACGTAGCAGCCAGGGTGTGGTCGCCGGCCCGGTCCACGGTAGCGTCCGCCGCCAGTGTGAAGATCAGGTTAGTGCTTTCGCACGAGGCAGCATTGGCGCTACTGGAAGCGACCTCGGTGTAGGTAGCAGCCGTCGCGCTTAGGCTCGCCGCGTTCCCCACACCAGTGTTAGACCAGGTAGCCACATCCCAGGAGACATCGCTTGCAGCCCAGGTGTTAGTACCACCAGTCGGCTTACTGAAATCGGCCGTGTCACCCGCAAGCGAGATCTTCAGCGCGTTGAGGTTGGTGAGCACGATAACGGTCGCGCCTACCGATGCCGCCGCCGCGTCTGTGTTGCTGGATACGTCGGTGACAGCGAAGGCCACGGCCACCGGCACTGACACGTTCGCCTGTTCGGAGACGGTGGCAGTGAAGGTGGTGCTCTGTGTCTCATTAGGCAGCGTGACTACTGCCGCGCTAGCCAGACTGACACTCATCAGCAGCCCTACTGCTACTGCTACCAACCAGATTGTGTTTCGCATTTTCATTTAGGTTCCCTCCTTTCTGTCTTGAATCATGCTTCCGCGTGTGTGAATCAAAAAAAGCGACCATCTCCTTCAAATAATACAGGAGGGTCGCTTTCTTTTCGGTTAAGTAAACAAACTGGCAGCCGCACGACGGCTTTTTGGTTAGTCGTCCAGACTCATCCACTATTTTCATCAGTTTCTGCCTCTAATGCTGTGATGCAAGAGTTCAAATGGTAGTGCTGAGTCAGTGTTGTATTTGTCTGTTACAGCTCGAGTGCGATGCTCCAGAACAGTCTATGTGTTTATAATAGCACATACAGCTGAGGAAAGCAAGGGGTAAGGGCTGGAGGCGGTACTACCGGCGGTCTCCCTGAGCCTGATCGAAGTAGCCACGATGGAGCCGGGCGACGTGGTGCCCTTTCCCCAGGGCGAGGAGCTGATCGTCCACCTGCAGGCGGGTGATCGCGTTGTTGCCGCCGGGCGGGCCGGCGCGCAGGGTGGACAACTTGGGGTACGCGTGCTTAATATGCAGATTTCCGAGGAGACCGAACCAGGAATGAACGACAACACTATCCGTGATCAGCAGATAGACACACAGGCTTCTCCGCAGGAACTGATGAACCAACTCCGGGGCCAGGGACAAGCGGGATTGGAGTCACTCGCGGCCATCCCCGTGGATATCCAAATCAAGCTGGGGGAGGTCACCTTGCCATTGGCCGAGCTTTTGGAGCTGCGCGCCGGCTCGGTAGTGACGCTCAACAAGGGTCTGGGCGAGAGGGTGGAGGTCCTGGCGGGGGACAGAATAGTGGCCTACGGTGAAATCGTCGCGGTCGAGGACCAGCTCGGCGTGCGCATCCTCCAGCTAGCCGACTCCGAGCAAGCTTAGCCGCTGACGGCCGTCCGTCCCCACTTATTGCAGAGATAGGTCAACTCACGCCATGCGCAGCGCTCAGCCCGTTGCCCCGTCGCAGGTGGGTCCTGCAGATCAAGCCTCACCTGCGCTCGCTTACTCCTTGACGAGCATCACTGGTTTCCAGACACCGCCCAGGCCAGAGCGGTCTTCCACCAGGACGACCAGCATGTTCATCTCACCAATGCGGACGTGGTCAGTGATGTCCATGGTAAACGGCATGTACCAGTCTGACTCTTTCTTGAAGGGGTGGCTGCCAACAAGCTCCCCGTTGAGCCAGACAGTAGTCGTCTCATCCACTGCGCCGAAGAGCAGCGCCAACTCAGCCCCCTTGAATTTGGTATCAACCCCGAAGCTGACCCGATACCAGGCCAGGCCGTTGTAGTCAATGCCGTGCTCGGCCTTCCACTGCTCGCCGACTTCCTGCTTCTCCCAGGCAGCGT
>CAYNMY010000473.1:0-2172 GCA_964398275.1 uncultured Armatimonadia bacterium
CGGGTTTCGGCTTCTCGCAGGTGTCTGGGAAGGTCAGCAGCACTACTGGTATTCTGCCTCGCAGGCGCTACTATGAGGCCAACTTGGAGTTTGGTTCTGAACAAGTTGAGGACCTGAGGAGCAACGCTGCCAGCCCTGGCGATGCTCCACAAGCAAATTGTACTTTACTCTGGCTGAGGCCGGTTCATCGGGATTACGGCGCGGATGGCTGTGCCGACGCCTACTTCGCTTTCTATCTCGATTGATCCATCGTGTACCTCAACTACATTGGCGACAATGCGGGTACCCAGGCCGGTGCCCATGGGCTTGGTGCTGACTGCATTTTCCGTGAACAGCTTGGCGCGGATCTCCTCGGGTATCCCGGGGCCGGTGTCGGCACATTCGATGACGAGCTGGGCCGGCTGGGCTGGCTCAGCCGGCGGCCTGGTGCTCAGGCGCAGGGCCACCGAATCACCGGACTCGCAGGCGTCAATAGCATTGTTGATCAGGTTGTACATGGCATTATAGATCTGATTGGCGTCCACCATCACCTCGGGGATACCGCCGGCGGTCTCCAGGGCAAGTTCGATCCCCTGGCTCTGCGCGTGCTGTTGGAGCATACTGATGACTCGTTGACCAATGGCGGCCACATCAGCCAGTTCGAAATGTGGTTCGGAGACTATGCCCTTGACGGCGGCGGAGATCTCCGCCATGCGTTGCTGGACGACAGCGGTTCCCTCGAGTATCAGTTCCACCATTTCCGGGTAGATCTCGCGCAATTCGCTCATAACCTCGGGCACCGCCTGGGCCGCCGCCGGCGCTTCGTGCAACTGCGCGGCCAGTTCGTCAAGTTGCGCATAGGCGTCGTCGGCAATCATCTGTAGTGTCTCTGCGCCGGTTTGCACGGGCGTGACCATATTCTTGACGTCGTGACTGATGTTGCCAATAAACTTGACGACTTCGGCCAGCCGGGCCTCTTTGTGCAACCGCGTATTCTCGATGGCAACGGCGATCTGCGCCGCCAGGATGTCAATCAGGCTTACGTCGTTCTCGTCAAAGGGCCCCGCCCTTTTGTTGAGTACTTCGATAACTCCGAACGGCTTGCCGTCGGAGGATTTCAGCGCCACCGCCACCATGTTTTGCGTTACATAGCCCAGCTTCTCGCCGATATCGCGGCGGTGGGCCCGCTCGGTGCTGACATCTTCGGATATGTGGCTCTCTCCGCTCTGCAAGACCAGGCCGGCAATGCCCTGGTCGGGCGCGATCTCCATACCGATTAGCTCATCGGCCTTCTCACCGACGACATATTCGAAGCGCAGTTTGTCGCTCTCCGGGTCGTAGAGCAGAATTGACCCGGCATCGGCCTCGGCGATCTCCAGGCAGATATCCAGGGCCTGCTGCGCCAGCTCTTCCACGCTGGTTATCGAGCTTAGCCCCACGGCAATCGTATGCGTGGCGTCAAGTTGCCGCCGCAGCTCGCGAACTTCGGCAGACAATTCGGTGGTGCGCTCGTTGTTGGTGCTTGTCATCTTCCTATCCTCCCGGTGCAGGTGACCAAAAACAGTAGGGCTGAGCAATGATATTATTGGTTAGGGGCAGGCCGCGGCTGCCGCCGGGGCTTGGGGCCGACCCGGACGGCGATAGCGGCCGCTTTCCTGGCCTCTTCCTCCTTGCCATGACGTTGCAGAGCCGTGGCGAACAGCGCCCAGATGCGATGATTGAAAGGATGGCTGCGAGCTGCGTTTTGAATCGTCTTGAGGCCTTCTACCTCTTCGCCTTCCAGAAACAAGGCCCAGCCGGCGGTGGCCTCGGCAGCGCCATCCCCGGGCTCGAGCCGGTGGGCCTCTTTGGCCAGCTTGTGGGCTTCTTGTAGAAACTTCTTGTGGCGGGTGAGCAGTTGGGCCAGCCGGAGCTTGGCCGCAGCCATATCAGAGTCCAGCTTGATGGCCTGGCGATAGTGCTCTTCCGCTGCGGTATCCTCTCCCCATATCTCCAGGACATCGGCGTAGGCAAAATGGGCCGCCGCCTGATCCGGCAGAATCTTGACCGCGCGAGCGGCGGCCCCGCGCGCCGCCTGTCGGTCGCCAGTGACTTTGTAGGCCGAGACCAGGTTGAGTTGGGCAGCGCCGTACTCGGGGTCAATGCGCAGGGCTTCCTTGAACAAGGGGATCGCGGCGCGGGGATCGCCGCTGG
>CAYNMY010000474.1:0-2152 GCA_964398275.1 uncultured Armatimonadia bacterium
AGTGGATAGTGGATAGTGGATAGTGGATAGTGGATAGTGGATAGTGGATAGTGAACGACAGAGCCAAACTGCCAGGGAACGGCGAGCAGAGCCGGCTGTGTTATCCGATGGTAGGAGCGACATTCCTGTCGCGACCGATGACAGCTTCAATATCCGGCCAGGAGATCGGCCCGGGCCGGAGGATGCGCGGAGGAGAGCAGGTGACGTCCAGTACGGTCGAGGATTGGCCACCAGGGCAACAACCGTCATCAACAAGCATATCAATCGCGCCACCCAGACCAGTCAGCACCTGACTGGGAGCGACCGCCTCCGCATCGCCAGATAGGTTAGCGCTGGTGACCACTACCGGAAAGTCAGCCCGGCGGAGAATGTCCCGGGTCAGATCGTGGTCGGGTACGCGGACCCCCACGGTGGGCCGGCCGGCGGTGACCAGATCAGATATCGCTGCGCACTTGCGCAGTACCAGGGTCAGCGGACCAGGCCAGAAGTGCTCTGCTAGCTTATGTGCGACTGGTGAGATTTCAGCGGCAACCTCGTTAAGCTCGCGGGCGTCGGCAATCAGGACCGGGAGGGGATTGTCGGCCGGTCGCTGCTTGATAGCGAAGAGGCGGCGCACCGCCGGATCCAGCGCGGCATTGGCGGCCAGACCGTAGACGGTGTCGGTGGGCATGGCGACCAGACCGCCCGCTGCCAAACTCGCCACGGCGCGGGCGGCAATTTCTTCCGCAGGGACGCTGCGCGTGTCAAGAACCTGGGTTGTCTCACCGGGCCGGTTCATATCTGTACTACTACAACGCGCTTTATGCCGATCAGATCAGGCATGATCTCGATCTGCGCGGCCCCAAAATGTTGGGCGACCAGGGCCGAGACGGCTTCGGCCTGGCCCACGCCGATTTCCACTATCAGCAGGCGCAATCGCGGCAGTCCCGAACACGCCATCAGCAGCTCGCGATAGCAATCAAGCCCGTCCGGGCCGCCATCAAGCGCCGGCCGCGGCTCGAAGCGGCAGATCTCCGGCTGAAGCTGATCTACCTCCGCTGTCCGGACATAAGGCGGATTGGCGACGATAACCTCGATCTGGTCGGCGACGCCGTCCTCGTAGAGTGGCGCCAAAAACGGACCGGGCGGCAGGAGCGTGATGCGCTCGGCCAAACGGTGCATCCGGACGTTCTCTTCGGCCAGAGCAAGCGCCCCGGGCGAAATATCCGTGGCGTAGAGCTTGACACCAGGCAAAGCTCGAGCTAACGAGATAGCGATTATGCCCGTGCCGGTACCGATGTCGGCAATGACGGCAGCGTCTTTCAGCGCACCGATGCGGTCAATCGCTGCCGCCACCAGCGTCTCGGTCTCCGGGCGGGGCACCATCGCCTGGGCATTGCACTTGAACGCCAGGCCGTAGAACTCGGTGTCGCCGCTGATGTACTGCAGCGGCTCGCGTTCGGCCCGGCGGGCGACATAGGCGATGAACAGGCGCTCCGCCTCGGCTGAGACCACCTCGTTGCGCATAACCGGAATGCAGCGCAGTTCGACCTCCAGCACACTGGCCAGGAGGCTGCTGGCGTCAAAGTCCGGGCTGTCCACGCCGGCCGCAGCCAGTCGCTTGGTGCCCCGGGCAATCAGCTTAGCAATACTGGGAGCCGCCATACTTCAAGCCCCGGTAAGGTCGGCGAGCCGCTGCTGATTCTCGTTCTCCCGCAGCGCTTCGATAAGCTCGTCAATTTCGCCACTGAGGATCGCCGGCAGATTGTGTAGAGTCAAGCCAATACGGTGATCGGTAAGACGGTCCTGAGGGAAGTTGTAGGTCCGGATCTTCTCGCTGCGGTCGCCGCTTTTGACCTGCTCACGGCGCTGCGCAGCTATCTCCTGCTCGTGGCGCTGGCACTCCTGTTCGTAGAGCTTCGCCCGCAGTAGGCGCAGTGCCCGCTCGCGATTCTGGCGCTGGGAACGCTGATCGGAACATACAACGGTGATGCCCGTCGGGGTGTGAGTGACACGCACGGCGGTCTCGTTCTTTTGCATATGCTGACCGCCGGGGCCCCCTGCTCGGAAGACGTCAAAGTTGAGCTCGGAGGAGTCAAGCTCAATGTCAATCTCCTCGGCCTCCGGCAATATCGCTACGGTGGCCGCGGAGGTGTGAATACGCCCCTGCGAT